>CAXYBK010000001.1:0-44873 GCA_964275345.1 uncultured SAR86 cluster bacterium
ACCATGTCATGGCAGCGCTCCTGATATCGCAGGACAAAATATAGCCAACCCGATTGCAATGATTGCATCATTAGCTATGGCTTTAAAATATTCACTCAATGAAGCAAAACTTGCAGAGCGCATAGACAATGCAATTAAAACTTTTATTGCGAATGGTCATAGAACCAAAGACATCAGTACTGATAATAATTCTTTAAATACCAGTGAAGTTGCACCTTTAATTATTGAGATATTACAAAATGACTCAGCCAATTAATATTGCACTTGTCGGAGCATCTGGTGTCGTTGGCACCAAGATCATGCAATTGCTTGAAAAAAAAGATTTTCCTATCAATAATTTTTATCCACTTGGCAGTTCATCTGTTGGCCAAGTAGTTACACTCAATGGAACAGAATATTCTATAGATGATACAAGTAATTTTGATGCAAGCTTAGCTGACTTAACCATTCTTGCAGCAGGCTCAAGTGTTGCTGAGTCCTATGCAAAAGATTTTGTTGCAGCTGGTTCTTATGTAATTGATCTATCCTCACACTTTAGATATGAAGATGATGTGCCTTTAATTATTCCAGAAATAAATGGTGCTTTAGTTGAAGCTCTTGAGAGCCCAACTTTAATTGCCAACCCAAATTGCTCTACCTCTCAACTTCTTATGGCCTTAAAGCCGATTCACGATGAACTTACAATTGAGTTTATTAATATAGCTACCTATCAAGCAGTCTCCGGGACTGGCAAGGCGGCAGTGGAGGAATTAAATAATCAAACATATTTCTCTGAATCCAATCATGAACCTTCAGTTTATCCAAAACCAATTGCTTTTAATGCTATTCCTCAATGTGATGTCTTCATGGACAACGCCTTTACTAAAGAAGAAATGAAATTAGTATGGGAGACTCATAAAATATTAGATCCTAATATAGCGGTGCAAGCTACTTGTGTAAGAGTACCAGTTTTTAATGGTCATTCAGAAGCTGTCTTTTTTAAAACTTCAAGCCCATCTTCAAGAGAGGCATTGATTGAGTTACTTTCAAATGCTCCTGGAATCAAAGTATTGGACAATCCTGATAAACTTGAATATCCAACACCAGTTGAGCACGCTAATGATACTGAAGAGGTTTATGTGGGCAGAGTTAGAGTGCAAGAGTTAGCTGGGGATACTTGGGTTTCACTTTGGGTGGTGGCTGATAATGTCTATGGCAAAGGCGCTGCTCTTAATGCTGTGCAAATTGCGCAAACTTTACTTAATACCAATAAATTCTAATGAAAAAAATTCTTGCTCTTCTCTTTATTATTAGTACCAGCATTCAAGCGGATATAGCTTTATCCTCACCTAAGGTAAGTGTAAATGAACAAGGCCAGTTCTTAATTCTATTTACTGTAAATTCAGACGCTAGAATTCGAAGTAAGGATTTTATGTTAAACGAATATCAGTCAGACATTCCTTTAGCTGAAGATGTTGTAGCCTTTACCTTATTTGAAGAAGAGGGTGATTTTGATAAATTTACAATTGCACTTGGTAATAATTATCCAGATGATTATTTTAGTTTTCAGTTAGTTATTAAAGATGAGCTTACAAAGAATGTTTTTATTTTCCTACCTAGTCGCTATAAAACTTTTTCAAGTCAGCCTTCATATACAGCACCTAAAAAACCACTTGTTACAGAAAAACCTGCACTTGAATCAGAATTATTGATTGAAGAAAGTGTTCAAGATTCCTTAGATCTCATTGAGGATACTTTTGAAGATATGCAAAGTGATAACAAAGCAGAAACTGCAGAAATTATCGTAGATAGCTCAGAAATAACCACAATATGGAGCCTAGCATCCTCAATTGCAAAAGAATCAGATGCTGATATTTATCAAATTATGTGGGCAATCTTTTTAGCCAATGAAGCAGCTTTTATCGATGATAATATTAATCTTGTTAGAGCTGATATTGATTTAGTAATACCAACTAATGAAGTTTTATCAAATATTTCAAGTGAGTTTGCTAAAGATAGTATCCAACAAATGAATTCTAATATTCAATCGCTTAGCGTGAGTAAGAATATCAAATCTATATTAACTCTTACTGCACCCAAAGATGACAGACAGATTCCACCAACACCAATAGCGGCAAAAGAAGAGATTCTTGAGGAAGAAGTTAAGCCTTTAATAACCAATCAAGATCAAAGCAATCTTAGTCCTGATGATTTTATTAAATCAAATTCAAAAACTATAGAGCTAGGTGTTCAAAATGAACCTCTTGAGGCATTGCAACAAAAAGCTGATGAGGTTTCAGAATCTGGATCAATCAGAATTCTTGATCTGCTTTTAGTTGGTCTTGGCGCTTTGTTAGCTGGGTTTGTATTAGCTTTCTTTTATATTAGAAAAAACTCTAAGAGGGTTTCAGATGATGATATTTATGGTTTCGATAACCCTGCTGATGAAGGTGGTATTGAAGGCTTACCTAAAGGCTTAAGCGTTAAAAACGATACTGATACTCAGCAACTAGATTTAGCTGCAACTTATATCGAAATGGATAATCTAGATGATGCGAAGCAAATACTTACAGCCTTAGTAAAATCTACAGAAAGTGATTCTGTTAGACAAGAAGCAGAAACTCTACTTTTAAAAACTCTATAAAAGTGAGACTAGCTTGCACGGTTGAGTATGAAGGAACCATGTACCATGGTTTTCAAAACCAAACTAATCTTCCTACTGTCCAAGGTCATATAGATAAAGCTTTAGAAATTATTTCAGCTGAAGCATCAGCATTTAATTATTCAGGACGAACTGATGCAGGTGTTCATGCATTAACTCAAGTATTTGATTTTCAAACTCACGTTCAAAGAAGTGAAGAGGAATGGCTTAAAGGTTTAAACTCTAATTTACCTAAAACAATATCTATTAAAAGCATTAGTGAAGTTGATGATGATTTTCATTCAAGATTCTCAGCTAAAGAAAGATTTTATTCTTATGTTATTTATAACACTGCCAATAAACCAACCTTTTTTGATAATTTTGTATATTGGGACAATATGCCCTTAGATATTCAAAAAATGTCGACTTGCGCTCAAGATTTATTAGGCAAACATGACTTTTCATCATTTAGAAGTTCAAGTTGCGGATCAAAAAATCCGATAAAAGAAATTAAATCGATATCACTTGAACAAAAAGGACCTTTTATTATTCTAAACATCTCCGCAACTGCTTTTTTGCACAATATGGTCAGAATAATTGCAGGGACGCTTGTAGGCATATCAAAAGGAGAGCTGAATATTTCAATTCCTGAACTTTTGGAGGCTAAAGATAGAACTTTAGCTGGTAAAACATTAACAGCAAAAGGTTTATTTTTCTTAGGACCACGTTATGATTCTAAGATACCAATCAATACTCCTTTTAAGGATATTATTTCTAGATTTGATACATGAATGAAGCAAATATAAAAATCTGTGGGATAGCAGATGCCCATACTCTTAATGCTCTATGTGAGCTCAATATTAATTATGTAGGTTTTATCTTTTATGACAAAAGCATTCGTAATGTTACTTCTGATTTTCTTCTAGAGCTTGAGGCTATTAATTTTGAATCTACAAGACCTGTTTGTGTCTTTGTAAATCCAAGTGAAGAAGAGGTTTATAAAGCAATTTCTTTTTTTGAAAATCCAATCTTACAATTTCATGGGGATGAAACTTGTGAATTTTGTGAATCTTTTGGCATGGACTACTGGAAGACAATTCATATGCAATCTGAAGCATCTTTAAATGCTATTGAAAACTATTCTTCAGCAGATGCATTTTTGCTTGAGACCTTCAAAAAAGATGCCTATGGAGGCACAGGTGAATCTTTCAATTGGAGTTTTATTACTGATGAGCTGCTCGCTAATACTAATATCATACTTTCAGGTGGTATTAATCTTAAAAACATCGATAATGCACTTACTGTTAAACCTTGGTGTCTTGATATCAATTCAGGTGTAGAGTCAAAACCTGGTATCAAAGATACCCTATTAATCGATACAATGATTAAGAAAATCAGATCATGAATAATAAAGATAATTTTCCAGATGTTAATGGCTTCTTTGGTGAGTATGGAGGGAAGTTTGTTCCAGAAACTCTTATGTTTGCGCTTGATGAGCTTGAAACTACCTATAAGAGCCTAAAAGATGATCCTGCATTCATAGAAGAATTCTACAAAGATTTATCCCATTTTGTTGGAAGACCTTCACCTCTATATTTTGCCAAAAGACTTACCGAGCATTATGGGGGTGGCAATGTCTGGTTAAAAAGAGAAGATCTAAATCATACAGGTGCGCATAAAATCAATAATACAGTGGGCCAGATTTTACTTGCAAAGCATATGGGCAAAAAAAGAATTATTGCAGAGACTGGAGCTGGTCAGCATGGTGTAGCTACTGCAACTGTAGCAGCAAGATTAGGCCTTGAATGCCACATTTATATGGGTGCTGAGGATGTTAGAAGGCAGTCTTTAAATGTTTATAGAATTAAATTACTTGGTGCGCATGTGCACCCCGTAGATTCAGGTTCAGCAACTTTAAAAGATGCTCTTAATGAAGCTTTGAGAGACTGGGTTACTAATGTTGATGACACCTATTACATTATTGGCAGCGTTACCGGACCTCATCCTTACCCTATGATTGTTAGAGACTTCAATTCAGTAGTCGGTCAAGAACTTATTACCCAATCAAAAGAACTCTTTAATAAATTACCAGATGCAGTTGTAGCATGTGTTGGTGGTGGTTCAAATGCAATGGGAGCTTTTTATCCTTTTATTAAAGAGGATGATGTTAGATTAATTGGAGTTGAAGCTGGTGGAGAGGGGGTTGAGACAGGTGAACATGCAGCCCCACTTAATGACGGAACACCTGGAGTCTTGCATGGTGCTAGAAGTTATCTTATGCAAGATGAAGCCGGTCAAGTCAAAGACACCAAGTCAGTTTCAGCAGGTTTAGATTATCCTGGTGTAGGCCCTGAACATTCATGGTTAAAGGATATTGGAAGAGCAGAATATGTTGCTGTCAGTGACGATGAAGCCCTAAAAGCTTTTCATGAGGTAACTGAACTTGAAGGTATCATGCCTGCACTTGAAACAGCTCATGCATTTGCTTACCTTCCAATTTTAATGAAAGAACTTAGTCCTGAAGCTAATGTCGTAGTTAATGTATCAGGAAGAGGTGACAAGGATATTAATACAGTTGCAGAAATAGATGGTATTAAATTTTGAATAAACTTCAAACCAAACTCCAAACCTTAAAAGATAATAATAAAAAAGCTTTAGTTGCATACCTAGTTGCAGGCGATCCTGATTTAGATACCACACTTGAATTGATGCATTTATTTGTTAACTCTGGAGTCGATGTTATAGAAATAGGAGTTCCTTTTACTGACCCTATTGCTGAGGGACCTATTATTCAAAAAGCTCATGATAGAGCTCTAAAAAAAGATATTTCACTTAAAAATATTGTTGATATGGTAATAAAGTTTCGAGAAACTAATACCGATACTCCAATTGTTCTCATGGGTTACCTTAATACTTTTATTTCTCACTCTGATCTAATCGAAGAGTCTGATAAGCTTGGAATAGATGCCCTTTTAGTTGTTGATATTCCAGGTGAGCTTAAACTAAATAGTTATGGCATTTCTAATCCAAATATCGATACGATTTCATTAATATCTCCAACTACAGCGGATAATAGAATTAAACAAATAACCGAAAATAGCTCTGGCTTTATTTATTACGTAAATTTAAGAGGAGTAACAGGCTCATCAAACTTAGATATGAATGAGATAGAAAAAAATATTAGTAAGATTCGTCAATATACACAGATTCCTACGCTTGCAGGCTTTGGGATTAAGACACCAAGTGATGCCAAGATTCTTGCAAAGTGTGCTGATGGTGTTATCGTTGGTTCATCAATTGTAGAGATGATTGATGCAGCTAAAGAGACAAAAGACTTTAGTAAAATAGAAGAATATTTAAAGGATTTACATAGGGCAATTAATTAAATGAACTGGTTAACAAGACTTATTCCATCTATTGGAATAGACACTTCAACCAATAAGAGCAAAGTTCCTGATGGACTTTGGATTTCATGCCCATCATGCGAAGCAACTTTATATAAACCAGAGTTAGAAAAATCACTTCATGTCTGCCCTAAATGCGATCATCATTTAAGAATTGGAGCTAGAACTAGATTAGAGCAATTTTTAGATAATGCTGTTTTTAAAGAGCTAGCAGCTGATATTAAAAGCAAAGACCCCCTTAAGTTTAAAGATACTAAATACTACTCCACAAGGGTTAAAGAGGCCATGAAAGCCACTGGTGAGAATGATGCTATTGTCATAGGCCAAGGCCACCTCAAAGATATCCCTGTTGTCATTGCTGCTTTTGAATTTAGGTTTATGGGTGGATCTATGGGTGGAGTTGTTGGTGAAAAATTTGTAACTGGTATCAATCAGGCTATAGAAGATAATATTCCCTTTATTTGTTTTTCAACAAGTGGTGGTGCAAGGATGCAAGAATCTATGATTTCATTGATGCAAATGGCAAAAACTTCGGCAGCTATTCAGAAATTGAAAGCCAAAAAATTACCCTATATTTCTATCATGGTAGATCCTATTTTTGGTGGTGTATCTGCAAGTTTGGCTATGTTGGGGGATATTAATATTGCAGAACCTAAAGCTTTTGTTGGATTTGCTGGCAGAAGAGTTATTGAAGATACGGTAAGAGTTGAATTGCCTGATGATTTTCAAAAAGCAGAATTTTTATTAGATCATGGTGCTATTGATATGATAGTTCACAGAAAAGACCTAAGAGAAAAAGTGGCAGGACTATTAAACAAAATATATAACAAAAAATGACTAGTGAAAGAGTAACAGGTATTTTATTTTCAGTAGCTTTGCTGCTATTTATAGTGCTTTATGTATTGTCTCCTCAGCCTAAATACGCCAAACCCTTAGTAATAGAAATTCCTGATATTGAGCAGCCTGTTTTTGATACATCACTCATACCTGAGCCAGTCAAAGATATAGATTCAAGCTTTGAATCTTTAGAAATGCCAAAAGATATGGGGGAAGCTGCAGCCACAATTACTAAAGATGACTTTAAGATGTATTTATATAGAATTGGTATTTTTTCATCTTTTGATAAAGCGTCAGAATTATTAGTTAAGATCAATAATAATGGTTATATGGGTGAAGTGAAGTCATTACCTGATGATAAAAATAAACATGCCGTTTATGTTATTTTCTTTACAGAGGAAGAAATTAAAAATAATAAGAGTAAAATTAATGAAATTGCTGGTATTGAAACAGGAGTTATAACACCGTGGATGCCATAGGTTTAAATATTACAGATTGGGTTATTCTGGGAGTGGTAATAGCATCAGGCATTATTTCTCTTTTCCGTGGATTTACAAAAGAATTTTTATCACTCTTTTTGTGGGTATTTTCATTTATTGCAGCAATCAGTTTAGAGTATTTGGTTTCCCCATTCATTACGGGCTACATAGGCAATCCAGAAATATCTAAAATTGGTGCCTATGTTGTAATTTTTGTTGCCTGTATTTTCCTTGGTGGAATTGTTATCAATATGATTAGCAAACTCATCAAATGGTCAGGAGTGTCTGGCTTTGATAAGTTCCTTGGAGTGCTCTTTGGTATGGCTCGAGGCTTAATTGTTATCTTTATTATCTTCTTGCTCATGCCTGTAGGCCTCAAAGACTCAGAGCTTATGGGTAATTCAAAAATTTCTCCGTTTATTGAACAAATTGCACCAGAAATAGAAGCATATATCCGAGACTTGATAGATAATGATGCCTTGATTGAAGCTAAAGAATTAATTCAACCTAACCCTCCTGAAGAGGAAGCATAATGTGCGGAATAGTTGGTATATCAGCAGAAAATAATGTCGTTGGAGATCTCTACGACTCACTTTTAATGCTCCAACACCGTGGTCAAGATTCAGCTGGAATGGTTGTATGTGATTCTGAGGGTAAATTAAATTCAAGAAAATCTATGGGCTATGTTCGTGATACTTTTTTACAAAGACACATGGACAAATTAGTTGGCAACTATGGAATTGGCCATGTCAGATATCCAACAGCCGGTGGTGATGGCAAAGAATTTGCTCAACCTATGTATGTAAATTCGCCTTATGGAATTAGCCTTGCTCATAATGGAAATTTAACTAACTCTGAATCACTTGCTAATGAATTATTTCATGCAGAAATGCGCCATCTCAATACTGACTCAGACTCCGAAGTTTTATTAAATATATTTGCCCATGAATTAGGCAAGCAAAGAGAAATTTATCCTGAAGCAAAACATATCTTTAAAGCTGTAGCAAAAACACATAGACGTTGTGATGGAGCTTATGCAGTTATTGCTTTAATTACTGGATTTGGTCTACTGGCTTTTAGAGATAACAATGGAATACGCCCATTAGTTATAGGTATAAGAAAAGGCAAAAACAGAAACGAGTATATGATCTCATCAGAAAATGCTGCTTTTGCATCGCTTGGATTTGAAACTTTAAGAGACGTTGAGCCAGGTGAGGCGGTATTTATCGACAATAAAGGAATACTTCATACACAACAATGTGCGGAAGTTTTTCAGGAAAGACCATGCGTCTTTGAGTATGTGTATTTTGCAAGACCAGACTCAACCATTGATCAAATTTCAGTTTATAAATCAAGAATGCGTATGGGCAAACGGTTGGCTAATAAAATAACTAGAATTAACCCAGATCATGACATTGATGTGGTTATCCCTATTCCTGATAGCTCAACAACAGCAGCACTCCAATTAGCTGACGAGCTTAAGATTCCTTACAGAGAGGGCTTTGTTAAAAATAGATATATTGGTAGAACCTTTATCATGCCTCATCAGGAGGAGCGTAAAAAATCTGTGCGAAGAAAACTTAATATTCTTGATCTTGAGTTTAAAGATAAAAATGTCCTTTTAGTTGATGACTCAATTGTAAGAGGGACCACAAGTAGAAAAATTATTGAGATGGCAAAAGAAGCGGGCGCTAATAAGGTATATTTTGCTTCAGCTGCACCTCCTGTTAAATACCAAAACTTATATGGCATCGATATGCCTGCAACCAAGGAGCTTGTTGCATCTAAAAAAACTGATGAAGAAATTTGTGCTGAGATTGGAGCAGATTGGTTAATCTATCAAGATTTAAGTGATCTTATAGCCTCTGTTCAAGAGGGCAATCCTGATATTAAAGAGTTTGAGTGTTCAGTTTTTACTGGAGAATATATTACTCCTCTCAGTGACGGTTATTTAGAAAATTTAGAAAATACGAGAGATGACAGCTCAAAAATAACTAGACTAAAAGCTAATTAATATATCTTGTAAAAAAGCTCCAAATCTCTGAGCTAGTATCTAGCTCCTTAAGCGACCAATCATGTCCACCAGAATGAATATAAAGCCAAACTTCATGATCTGAGGTTTCACTAAGATATCTATCAAAACTTAATGCTTCATTAGATGCTGTAAAGTTAGTTATATTATCTAAGTCTACTTGTTTGGAAATTTCAACCGCATTTACATCAACCCAATGCTCAATAACAGCAGGAATACCTGGATAAGGACCCCATTTATCTCGATTTGCCATATCACCATCAAAATAAGTAACCTCATCAGCCTTTCCATGCACTGCAAAAATTGGCATACCTTTTTGAGGTTTACAGGTTTCGATTGTTGTTTGCATCATGGTGCCAGCAATAGGTGCGACTGCTTGGAACATGTCAGAGGCATAGCAAGCTAAAAAGTAACTTAAATCTCCTCCATTTGACATGCCTGTAGCAAAAATATGGTTTGGATTAACTTGGTAATCTTCGGTAAGTTTTGTTACTAAAGCCTTAATAAAACCAAGATCATCTACCTTTGAAGACGCATGAAATTCATACCCAACATTAAAAAAATTATTACCTCTTTGATCTTTCGTGCCTTGAGGATAAACAACCAGAAATTTTTCTTCATCAGCAACTTTATTCATACCTGAATAGGACATCATTGTTTTTGCGCTAGAAGTATAGCCATGAGATACAACTACTAAAGGTGCATTAGTAGGTAAGTTTTCAGGAATATATAGTATGTAATCTCTTGAAATTCCATTATGCAAAATGGATTGATTTAAACCCACATCATCATCAGAATTAGAATTAGTGAACCAGGCAACAATAAGAACAGTTACTACAAAGGCAATAATAAAAGCTCGTTTCATAAAGTTAAGATGGATTAACTATGTTAACAGCTGGTATTTCAGCTGACTCTGCACTGGCAACATAAGTATCTATTTCATTAAAATTTAAATACTTATAAAGATCATCAGCTACAGGATTGATTTCTTCCATATATTCTTGATATTCCTCTGGGGTTGGAAGTCTGCCAATAATTGCTGCGATAGCTGATAATTCAGCAGATGCTAAATAAACATTTGCTCCATCACCTAGTCGATTTGGAAAGTTTCTGGTTGAAGTTGAAACCACGGTTGAATTAGCTAAAACCCTTGCTTGGTTACCCATGCAAAGTGAACATCCTGGAATTTCAGTTCTTGCACCAGAGGTTCCAAATACATTATAAATTCCTTCTTCCATTAACTGCTTTTCATCCATCTTAGTAGGAGGAACAACCCAAAGCCTTGCCTTGGTTCCATTGTATTTCTTTAAAAGATGTCCAGCTGCTCTAAAGTGACCAATATTTGTCATACATGATCCAATAAAGACTTCTTGTATTTCAGTATTACAAACTTCTGATAGAGGCTTTACATCATCAGGATCATTTGGACATGCAAGCAGAGGCTCTGTAATTTCATTAAGATCAATTTCTATTACTTCTGCATACTCTGCATCAGCATCAGGCTCGAGTAACTCTGGATTCTCAATCCATTCTTCCATAGCTTGAGCTCGTCTTTCTAAAGTTTTTGGATCACCATAACCACTAGCAATCATCCAACGTAGCATGACTATATTAGATTTTAGATATTCAATAATAGGTTCTTTGTTTAGTCTTACAGTACAACCAGATGCTGATCTTTCAGCAGAAGCATCTGATAATTCAAAAGCTTGTTCAACCTTCATGTCAGGCAAGCCTTCAATTTCAAGACATTTACCTGAGAATACATTTTTCTTACCTTCTTTAGCGACGGTTAATGAGCCGCTTTGAATAGCTGCATAAGGAATAGCATTAACCAAGTCTCTTAAAGTTATACCTGGCTGCATTTCACCTTTAAATCTAACCAAAACAGATTCAGGCATATCAAGTGGCATAACACCAAGTGTTGCAGCAAATGCAACTAAACCAGATCCTGCCGGGAAACTAATTCCAAGTGGGAATCTAGTATGACTATCGCCGCCAGTTCCAACACCATCAGGTAATAACATTCTATTAAGCCATGAATGGATGATTCCATCCCCTGGTTTTAAAGACACTCCACCTCTATTCATAATAAAGTCAGGTAAATTATGCTGTGTTTCTATATCAACCGGTTTTGGATAAGCAGCTGTATGACAAAAAGACTGCATAACCAAGTCAGCTGAAAAACCTAGACAAGCTAACTCTTTAAGTTCATCTCTTGTCATAGGGCCAGTAGTATCTTGAGATCCAACCGTTGTCATTCTAGGTTCACAATAAGTACCAGGTCTAACACCAGCAACTCCACAAGCCTTACCAACCATTTTTTGAGCTAGGGTATAACCTTTATCAGAGTCATCTGCATCATCAGGTCTTTTGAAAACCTTAGTTGGCTCTAGATCTAAAGCTTCTCTGGTTTTATCTGTTAACTGCCTACCTATAATCAATGGAATTCGACCATTTGCTCTCACTTCATCAAGCAGAACATCAGTTTTTAATTTAAAGGTAGTTACCACTTCGCCAGTATTTGCATCTGTAATTTTGCCAGCAAAAGGCTCAAGGATAATTTCTTGACCCATAGAAAGATTTGAAACATCGCACTCTATTGGAAAAGCGCCTGAATCCTCTAAAGTATTAAAGAAAATAGGAGCTATTTTGCCACCAAAGCAAAAACCACCTTCTTTTTTATTTGGAATAGCTGGAATATCATCGCCCATGTGCCATAAAACTGAATTTGTAGCTGACTTTCTAGAAGAACCAGTTCCAACAACATCACCAACAAATGCTAAAGGGTTACCTTTTGCTTTTAACTCATCAATAGTTTCAAGAGGTCTATCTAAACCTTCTCGTGGCATTTTAAACATAGCCAAAGCATGAAGTGGTATATCAGGTCTTGACCAAGCATCTGTAGCAGGCGAGAGGTCATCTGTATTAATTTCACCAGTAACTTTGTAAACAGTTAACTTTATTTGCTCTGGAATTTGAGGCTTGTTGGTAAACCATTCACCTTCAGCCCATGAGTCTATAACTTTTTTAGCATGAGGATTAGTTTTTGATAATTCAAAAACCTCATTAAAAGCGTCAAAGATTAATAAAGTTCTACTTAGTGCTATCGCAGCCTCATCTCCAAGACCATCCATAGACAAGCAAGCTATAAGAGGTTGAATATTATATCCACCAAGCATAGTGCCCAAAATTTTTACCGCAGCAACTTTATCGATGTAAGGACTTTGAGCTTTATCTGTTGTTATATCTGCTAGAAAACCTGCCTTAACATAAGCAGACTGATCAACTCCTGCAGGAACTCTTTCTTTTAAAAGGTCTAATAAGAACTCTGATTCATCATTATCTTGCTTTAAAAGATCAACCAAAGCAGCAGTTTGCTCTGCATCTAAAGGCAGTGGAGGTATGTTTTGTTCTGCGCGCTCTTGAGCATGCAGTCTATATTCATTAATCATAAGTGTTTCCCACGTTATTTTACTTCTCTTACGTCTCAGTAGCCACTAAATGACTGATAATATTTCTAAAAATAAGGTATTATTTTACAAATATTATGGCCATGACTCGATCTACAACTCCTTGCTTAGGAATCTGCTCAACTACCTACGGTGATAACGTTTGTAAGGGCTGTAAACGCTATGTTCATGAGGTAATTGATTGGAATAAATTTAATTCTCAAGAAAAAGAGTTAGTAAATATTCGATTAGAGAAATTTAAGAAAATTGTGCTAAAAAGCCGATTTTCTATTAATGATGAGACTGTTTTGGCGCAGAAACTTAAAGACAATGCTATACGTTTTAATAATAGTTTAGACCCTTTAACTTGGATTTTTGATTTATTAAGAGCATCAGGAACTCAAGAATTAGATTTAAATGAATTTGGAATTACTACACTCATAAGCGAGCCTTTATCCGTTACCAGGGAAGCTATTAACAAAGAATTTTTAGAACTATCAGAAGCTCATCACGACAGATACTTTAAGGCGCTGTAATTATTTGGCCGGTGGCCATAAAAATAACTGAGAAGTTTTCTGCATATATTCAGCATAGTCAGATCTTCTTTCTAAACTTCGATCATCCATCATCTTGCAAGTTACCAAAGCAAACATGAGATACATACTTAATGGACAAATAAATAACCATACAGGGGAGCTCTCTGCGGTCAACGCCATTAAAAATAAGCCAAGCCAAAAAGACACTTCACCAAGATAATTAGGATGTCGTGAGAACTTCCAAAATCCAGAGCGCATAGTGGTTCCATGATTTGAGGCATCACTCGCAAATTCTCGCATTTGTCTGTCTGCAATAGTCTCCAAAGATACTGCTAGTATTGTAAAGATACTTGCGCAATACAAAAGCCAACTTACATCACCGATATCTTTAGAAAGAATGTAATAAATAGGCAGCAAGGATAAATTGACTTGAAAGGTAGGGAATATATGAATGCCAAAGAAATCAACAAAATAAACCCATAGCTTAGAACCTTTTTTAAGCTTAACGTAGCGGAAATCTTCCTCTATTAGACCCGGCCATTTTCTTATCCAGTTTAAATTTAATCTAAATGACCAAAAAATTACTGGAATAAGTACCAAGAGAATTTTTTCATAATCCAATATTCCTGATTCAGGCCAAAAGGCTACATAAACAGCAATAGGAGCTGGAGCAAAGGACCAAAAAGGATCATACAAACTAGAGTTTTTATAAATAAAACTCCCAATATAAACAACACAGGTTGCAATAAAATGAGCAAAAGAAACAACCGACCCATTGATGAGCTCCAATTATTTGATTAGCGCAATATATCGCTACAACAAAGGCTACTAAATATACCCAAAAGCAAATAAATAGCCCTTTATGTCGCTCATTCATGCTTTTAGATAAGGTTTAAACCCATTTTTATAAGTAAGAAGATTGAGATAGCCCAAGCTAAACCTCTTAATGGTTGAGGTTCATAAGTTGATCCTTCTGTAGCTGGTTTTAAGCTTACACCTGAAATATAGACAAGAGCAAAAATAACTCTGACTATTAACCAATAAGTTGCAAGTTGCGTATTAGCTTCAATTTCAAGGTAAATAGAAAGAATTGCTAGTGTAAAAAATACTGGAAGAGACTCTCTTAAATTATGAACAGCTTTATTTGTTCTCTCAGAGATATCTCCAGCCGAACGCCTCAAACTAGATTGAAGCACGAGCTGAATCAGGTACAGCAGGGCTGTACTTAGAATAATTGTAACCACTATTTGTTAGGGTTAACCGTGACTTCTAATGGGACCATGACATGAACAAAATCATTGCCTTCCCACATTACATAAGGTCCACCTGCATAAGGATCTCTTGGCATATCTTTCATTAAACTTGCTGGCATCAGCATCATTATGTGTGGTCCTTCTTGAATCCATACACCTGAAGATTTGTCAGTATTAAAAGGATTATCATTATCTACTGGAATATCACCTTGGAGCATGTAAGACATACCAAAGCCTTCTTCCTCAGAGTCATATTCTCCCTGTGCCATATAAGCTGCAAGCCATTTCTGCCATGCTTTATCAACACACATTGGGTTGACGTTTTCATTCGGTGGAGTGCCTGGCATACAAGTCCAACCATTGGTTCCTTCAACTAAAATAGTTCCATCTGAACTCATGATTGTTGCATCGCCACTTACATTAGCTGGAGCAGCAGATTGAGCTATTTTGATAACTTCTGCTTCTGATATTTTGTGTCCTGATGCTTCATGATGCATCGCAGATGCAAATGGAATTAACATTAAGCAACTTAAGATAGTAAATATTGTTTTCTTCATTTTTTATCCCCTAAAAAATTAATTAGATATTAAATGTAGATGAATATGTAATTAAATCAAGTATATTTTGTAGATCTAATCGACCAAAGGCATCTCATACCAACTAGTAGTATATTTTGGTGAAACCATATTTTGCCGCATGGGAGAATAGAGTGATGTGTTTTGTGATGCGAAGTAAATTTGTGTCTTATAAGTATTCATAGAGTCGATATATTGCATTAAATAAGAATTGTCTTTAGGTGCATTAGAATCTTGAAATAATGAGTATTGTTTTATGTCTTCGCTTGAAAATAAACTCAATAAAACTCCAGCCTTTGCATAGGAGTAATTAGGTTTAAAAATAGGTTTTAGCGCAATCTTAGCGCCATGTAATATATCTCTGGTGTCGTTGGTGGGGCTATGAAATTGGAAGCTATTAAAGCCTCTATGCTGAGGTTTTTTATCATTAAAGGGGCTTGTTCTGACAAAGACAGAAACCTGTGAGCATTTTTGTTTTTCATGTCTTAATTTCTCTGTAGCTCTTACAACAAAATTACTCACAATAGGTTGAAGTCTAGATAGATGATCTACTCTTTGACCAAAACTTCGACTGACAACAATCTGTTTTTTTGCTGCTACATCATGTTCTATTTCCAGACATCTTTCCCCACGCAACTCTCTGACAGTTCTCTCTAAGACTATGCTAAATTTTTGTCTAATATGAGCAGGATCACACCGCGCTAAATCTAAAGCTGTAACGATACCCATGCGTTGCAAGTGTTGATTTAGTCTTCTGCCCACTCCCCAAACTTCACCTACAGGAGTTAGTGATAAAGCTTCTGCAATTTCTTTTGGTGTAATGAGTTGTACAACTCTTGTAGCTACATTTTTCTTTTTAACTTGATAGATAGCTACTTTTGTTAAGGTTTTAGTTGGAGCTATACCAACACGAACGGGTACCCCGGTCCATTGTTTAATAACACCTCTTACATAGCATCCAAATTGGTACAGATTAAAGTTTTTATCCAGTCTATCTAAATCTAAAAAGGCCTCATCAATACTATAGACTTCTACGCTTGGAGAAACTGATTCTAATATATTCATTACTCGTGCAGACATATCGCCATACAAGGCAAAATTAGAAGAAAAAACATAACCGCCATTTTTTAAATAATGATCTTTGACTTTGAACCAAGGCACTCCCATGCCAACTCCTAAAGCTTTGGCTTCTTTGCTTCTGGCAATAACGCAGCCGTCATTATTAGACAAGACAACAATAGGTTTATTATTTAAATCAGGCCGAAAGATTCTTTCACAAGATGCATAGAAACTATCGCAATCTACCAGAGCTAGCGGCATTAAAATTTATTAATTGCAGCTGTGACAGTTCCTAGTATTTCTAACTCTTGTCCATGATTAATAAAGATAGGAGGGTAACTTGGATTATCTGGCATTAAACACATTTTTGGTTTTAACTTAAGACGCTTACAGACAAACTCACCGTCGATAGATGCAACGACTATGCTGTCATGTGATGGTTTAATACTGCGATCGACTACAAGCACAGCTTGATCTGTAATACCTGATCCAAGCATTGATTGTCCTTGAGCACGGACTAGAAAAGTTGCAGCACCATTTTTAATAAGATGTTTATTCAGATCTATAGGGCTTTCCATGTAGTCACTAGCAGGGCTAGGGAAAACCTGCATGCACTGACTCAAGAAAATAGGGCACAAATATTGCCGGCAGATTTTCTTCAGAAATTTTTCCGATGTAGTCAACTTTCATAAGGATATTGTTTTAATTTACTGTATAAATATACAGTAGTATTTCAATTAGAACAATAGGATTTATATATTAAATTCTTGCAGATCGATATTATTTGAATTGAGCGCAAGATACCAACCAGTTGCACCCCAATCACCCAAAACAATACGTTTAGCGGCAATATTCTCCAATTCAATATTGTGAATATTGGGCCTATGAGTATGCCCATGTATAAACAAATCTGGTGTATGTTCATGTAAGAAATTATTAACTGCAGCAGCATTTACATCAGTGATGGCAGTAGATTTTTCAGCGGTAGCTTCCTGACTTTCATCCCTCATTGATTCAGCAATCTCTTCACGTTCAGCAATGGTTTTATTTAGAAATTCAGATTGCCACTCATCACTACGAACTTGGTTTCTAAACGTAATATAGTCAACGTCATCAGTGCAAAGAAAATCTCCGTGACTAATAACGACTTTTTGATCATTTATAGTTAGTGTGTAAGGATCGGGCAAAATGGTTATGCCTGTCTCTTTAGCAAAAGTCTCTCCGATTAAAAAATCTCTATTGCCGTGTATAAAAAAAGTTGCAGGACCATTGTCAGTAAATGCACGCAAGGCGCTTTTTACTTCTTGTGCAAGAGGGGTTGTATCATCATCTCCAATCCAAGCTTCAAAAAGATCTCCAAGAATATAAAGATGAGTACAAGCCTCTTTTGATTCGTTTAAAAATGTAAAAAAGGCTTGAGTAAGTTCAGGATGTTTATCGCTTAAGTGTATGTCTGAGATAAACCGAGGCTTCATTCAGATACAGTAACCGATTCGATAGTTACAGGTTCAAGTGGTGCATCTTGATAACCGCCAACCATACCAGTAGGACTTTCAGCTAATTTATCAACAACATCCATACCATCGGTAACTTTACCAAAGACTGCATAGCCCCAACCTTGAGCAGTTTCAGCAGTATGATTTAAAAAGTCATTATCTTTGTGATTAACAAAAAACTGCCCAGTAGCTGAATGTGGATCCATGGTTCTAGCCATAGCAATACTTCCACGATCGTTTGCAAGACCATTGTTTGCTTCATTTTGTATAGGATCAGTGCCGCTAGATTTATTTTGCATATCTTCAGTTAAGCCGCCACCTTGAACCATGAAACCTGGAATAATTCTGTGGAATATAGTGCCTTCATAGTATCCAGCATTAGCTAGAGCTACAAAATTTGCTACTGTAATAGGAGCTTTGTCTTGATCTAACTCCAAATGAATAGCGCCAACAGTAGTGTTAATAGTTACAGATGTCATAGCAGTCTCCTTGCTTTGAGATGAAGCTTCTATTGATGATGAGAACACAAGACCACATATAAGGATGCTTAATAATTGTATTTTCTTCATGGTATAGCTTTATAGGTTTTTAATAGTTGAGGTATTTTATCATCAAAAGTTATGGATGCGGTTGTAGTTTGAAAAAGCTTCTTGAACTCTTTCTTCACTTAAACCAAAGTCCTCTAACTTATAATGATGAGGCGTATGTTCTTCTTCTGATTGATTCTCAATAAAGGCCTCCATTGCATCAAGGCTTTTTGAACTTAAGTCATAACCAAAGTGCGTATAAATTGCTTGAATTTGCTGGGTAGGATTTTTAACAAATTCACGATAATCAATATCTATAATTTGCTCAGGTTTTAAAAATTCCTCTCTATCTGTAATACTTTTATTAATTGCATACTGCCAAAAATCTAAAACTCGCTTGCCAATTAAATGCGGATCTGCATGCTTAGAAAGACCAGAGCGCACACTAGTTGTAAGACTTGATAAAGATCCTATAGCCTTAACGGGATTTCTATGGATATGAACGAACTTTGCATTAGGATAAGTAGCTAATATTTCTGGCGTATGACTAATATGACTAGGATCTTTAAGCAACCATTTTTCAGGTCTATGCTGGGTTTCTAGCGCTTGAAGAAAACGTTTATGCCACATAAAAGCAGCAGTATAGTCACAGGTTTTTAGATAATCCTCATAGCCTGGTGAATTTGACATGCACATATAAATAAAACTTCTGACACTCATCGTATTAATAAGCGAACATTCCTCTGGCATCTCGCCATGAATATGGTGCATGCTCAAAAGCTTGGGTATAAATTTTCTCGCAAGACCTAATTCTCTATTGGTTTGCTTCACTCTTTTTTTAGCTTCTTTACTATCTTTTTTAACCAGAGGAAAAGGGCGAGTAATTTCCCAAAATAGAGGTGAGCGATAACGCGCATCACAACTTAAAAGATCAAATAAAAAGGTTGTACCAGAACGTGGGAGCCCCATCACAAATAATGGACTTGCTGGGTTTGGTAAATCTTTGCCTTGAATAAATTCATTAAGCTGAGCACGAACTTTTAAGCGATTTACTAATTGATGTCGAACAGCAAAATTGCCTGCTAAATTAAAGCGAGCTTCTTTTTTAAAGGATTCAACTAAAAAATCTAAAGGCTCCACATAATCATCTTCGCCCAAGCGACCTTCAAGACCCTTGAGTATGGATTTCTTTGATAATCGAAGCTTCACTTCATTGATCCCTCTATTGCCTATAAGATACTATTAAACGGATAAATCTACAATTTACTCTATGAATATACTTTTTATGTGTGTTGGTAATTCTGCCAGGAGCCAAATAGCAGAGGGCTTAGCTAAAGCTATGCTTGGCAAAGAACATCAAATAGAAAGTGCAGGCTCAATCCCATCAGGCAAAGTGCACCTTGGAGCTATATCCTGCATGCAATCCATAGGTATAGATATTTCAAATCATTATTCAAAATCAATTGATGAGCTTGAATCTGATTTTATGGATAATCTAGATTACGTTATTACCTTATGCGCAGAAGAGGTTTGTCCAGCACTTCCAGCCTCAGCTGCTGCTTTGCATTGGATGCATCCAGATCCAGTGAATGTTAACTTTGATAAAGCTCAAGAAGCCGAAGCTTTTGAGCATACAAGAGAAAGTATTTTTAAATTATTAAAAAAGTTCTTAATTCTGAATACTTAAAAATTAAACCAACCAATTGCATCGTATTCTATGCCTGTAGTTACAAAACCCTGAACAGCAAGCAAGCAACCGGTAATAATTAAACCTAATATAGAGCCAATAACACCATTATTTGCAGCTATACCAACAATAGTAGTTGGTTTATATATCAACTCTTTGTAATTGATAGATTCATCGACTTGCTGCAAAAGAGCTTTTGCACTTTCAAGGTCTGTAATTCTATTTTGAGATGCATTAGCTAGTTTTAACTCCCAAATTTCTTCTTCAATAATAAAGAGCTCATTACGCACAAAGTCTCTGTGCTCAGCACTTAATGATTGCAGCCTAATTGCCATATACATAGCAAGAAGACTTATTCCTGAAATAATTGTAATGATGGCAACAATAACAAAAATAGTTGAAATATGATGGCGCATTTCTGTCCATATAATAAGATTTAACAGACCAACACAGAACAATGAGTAAAAAATTAAGATTGATGTGTAGCCCTCAATCCTAAGATAGAAAGCCTCACCAAAAGACCGCAAAACTTTTCTCATATTCATCCAAGCAAATACATTAACTCTTTTTTGTAGGTCTAAATAAATTGGTTCTTTATCAGCATTATTATTCTCATCACTAGAAAATAACTCAGAGAACTTTAGGCCAGGGTATTTAACTAAATCACCTATTTTTTTAGCAGTCTCATATCGTCTTTCAAAATCAATTGAACATACAAGCCCAAAGAAGAGAAGTTGGAAACCTAAGAAAAATCCTAAAATAGAAGCCACTGAAATCATTTGCTCTAATCCAGAAACCCCAAAGAGGCTTGCTCCATAAAAATACCTTACTACAAATGGTGTAGCAGGAATTAATAACATGGATGGATATAAAATAAGCCTATATTTTTTAACAAAGTCTTTTTTATAGACAGACATAATAATGCTAAATAAGAATGAGCCTGAGGCAACCTCACTATCTTTTGAAGCACTGGTTTTATTTGGGAATAGGGGACTTGATTCCTCATTAAGCAGATCTTTAATATTTGTATCACTTAAATCCATAGGTATGCCTTGAAGACAGATATCATTCTCATCCATAGCACAAGTAAGCTCATCTTCAATTAAACCTGGATTATCAGTAGGTTTACTCCACCCTGGTCCTATTAATCTTCTTTGAGTTTTTTGATCATCCCAATCTGGCGCTGGTAGGCACATTCTTTCTAAATCTTCTTCTCTGAAGTAAGCATATTTAACTGAAATAATAAGCCTGCGAACAAATAGTAATAAGTAAGCCAATATAATTTGAAAGGTATCAATATTTTGAGTTAAAGCACTATCGGTAAATAAAGCTAAAAGAAGTGCTGCAGTAAGCAGCCATGAAGCAGGATAGGTAACTATCCATGAACCAATAATAAAGGCCAATGAATGGTGTTTAGTTGAGATTGCACATAAACCTCTATTTTGAATTACATGCCAGGCTCTATTAGGACTTGATTCTAAGACTAATGCAGCAAGATGATTGCAGAGCCCCAGTAGTTATAGCCTGCAAAGCTCGGAGTGCTAGGCAAGTACATTTGTTCCATATTTTCTATTTCAAAACCTGCTGAAGTGATAAGTTCAGGTATATTTCTATTTAGATGACAGCCACCTGCAATTTTTCCCCAGATAGGATCAATTCTACTTTGCCATTTAGCAACTTTTGGATCAGGAGCAAGCCCATGCTCACAAAAGATTAATCTTCCTTCTGGTTTTAATACCCTAAGCATTTCTTTATTTGCTTCCATGACTTCTGGAATGGTGCACATGGTGTAAGTAATCAATACAGTATCTACATGATTATCGGGCAGAGGTATTTCTTCTGCACCACAAAGCATAAAGTCGACATCAATATTATTTTCTTCTGCAACATCTATTGCCAGTTCATTAAGCTCTATTGATGGATCAAGTCCAATGACCTTATCAATCTTACTCATATCATAAAATGGAATATTAAGACCAGAGCCAATTCCTACATCCAAGACTAAACCTTTGGCTAAAGGCACAACTTTTTTTCTTTGATAATTAATGGGCTTTGAGCCACAAGTGCAGTTTAAAACTTTTGGCAGTACATATTTATTATAAAGACCCATAACTAATCCTCAATTTCTCTTAAAGTCTCCTCAATACCTGTTGAACCCATAGACATTCCACTAATTCGCATGTCACCTAACTCTTCTTGAGCAGCCTCACGCATACCTTTAATTAAACCAGTTCTATCAACAGTTAAACCGCCATCTACACAAAGATTATGTCCAGTAACAAATCTAGATTCATCTGAAGCTAAAAACAAAGCTGCATAAGCTATATCTAATGGTTGACCAAGCTCTTCAATTGGTTGGAGTCCTTTAATACGCTCATCCCAATCATCAGAAAGGCCATTAAGAAGAGGGGTGCTAATAGCGCCTGGAGAAATACTATTTACTCGTATTTTAAATTCACCAAGTTCTAAAGCAGTGGTTTGAGATAAATTTATAACTGCAGCTTTTGCAGCTGAGTAGGCTTGTGGGCCGCCACCTCCAGACATACCCGCAATTGATGCTGTATTGATAATAGAGGCACCATTAGCATTCTTTTTCATTTCGACTGAGGCATGCTTAATGCCCATGAAAACTGATTTCAGAAGTATTGCCATAGATTGATCCCATTCATCTGCATCAATATCACTTATGGATCCAAAGGCTCCACCAAGTCCAGCATTGTTAAATAAAATATCTAACTGACCAAATTCATCCATAGCACTTTTAACCATAGACTCTATAGCAGCTTCTTTAGAGACATCAGCAATTACACTAATAGCATTATCTTTAAAGCCTTTTTGCGAAACTAAATTCATAGTTTCTTCTAATGTAGTTTGATTGATATCAGCAAGGACAACCTGAGCACCTTCTTCTAAAAATAACAAAGAGGTTTCTCGACCAATACCACTTCCAGCTCCAGTAATTATTGCAACCTTACTATTTAATCTTTCGCTCATATTTTTTATACCTCTTGCTAGATTCTATAGAATAAATCGACACCAAACCATATACTTAATATATATTTTTTGGAGATTTTATAATGGAAAAAGTTTTAGTTTCAGGCGTATCAGGTTTTATAGGCATGCATTGTGCAAAACAGCTTTTGGATCAAGGTTATCAGGTTGTAGGAACAACGCGTTCTTCAAGCAAGCATGATGAGGTAATGGATGCGATTGGCCATGAGAATCTAAGTTTAGTGAATGCTGATCTTTTATCAGATGAAGGCTGGGACTCAGCTATTGAGGGCTGTGATTATATATTGCATGTTGCATCCCCAGTGATGATGGGCGAACCAGATCATGAAGATGTTTTAGTCAAGCCTGCAAAAGAGGGAACTATGAGGGTAGTTCAATTAGCAGCAAAACATAAAGTGAAGAGGGTGGTAATTACATCATCAGTTGCAGCAGTTTCATATGGACCTCATCATCATAAAGACCACTTTGATGATACAGACTGGTCAGACATTAATGATCCAGGAATTCCTTCTTATAATAAAAGTAAAACAGTTGCTGAAAAAGCTGCAAGAGAATTTGTAGCAGGATTAAGCGGCGATGATAAATTAGAGATTTGTACCATGCACCCAGCTCTAGTTGTAGGACCATCGCTTTCAAGCGATATTGGTGAATCTAATACCGTAGTTAAAAGAATGCTTGATGGCACAACTCCAGGTACCCCAAAACTTCAAATGGGATTTGTAGATGTGAGAGATGTTGCAAAAATGCATGTTGCAGCTATGACAGCAGATGGTGCAGCAGGGCAAAGATTTATTTTATCTGAAAGCTCATTGTGGTTATCTGAGATGGCAACCATATTAAGGGATGCTGGATTTGATAAAGCTCCAAAAAGAAATATTCCCAACTTTGTTTTAAAAATCATTGCTTTACGTGACAAAGATTTAGCAGGAACTATTCCTTTACTTGGAAGAGTTGGCACTTATGATATTTCAAAAACAAAAGATATTTTAGGATGGCAACCAACCAAAGCTGCTGATGCAATTGTAGATACCGCTGAGCATTTAAAAGCTAAAGGTTTGATTTAATAAGAAAAGAGAAGTGGCTCCCCGAGCAAGGCTCGAACTTGCGACAAATTGATTAACAGTCAACTGCTCTACCAACTGAGCTATCGGGGAACGCGTTGAGCATTATAATTAATTTTTTAAGAAATAAGTACAAATATTTATGACAAAAACATTAAAGGTTGTTTCTGACTTTGAACCAGCAGGCAGTCAGCCAGAAGCTATATCAAGTTTAGTCGAAGGTCTAAATGATGGATTGTTGCACCAAGTGCTACTTGGAGTGACTGGTTCTGGTAAAACGTACACTATGGCTAAGGTTATTGAGGAAACTCAAAGACCTGCAATTATTATGGTTCATAACAAAACTCTAGCAGCTCAACTCTATGGAGAATTTAGAGATTTCTTTCCTAATAATTCAGTTGAGTATTTTGTTTCTTACTATGATTACTATCAACCAGAAGCTTATGTACCAACATCAGATACTTATATTGCCAAGGATGCATCTATTAATGAGCACATAGAGCAAATGCGCCTTTCAGCTACTAAGGCTTTGTTAGAAAGAAAAGATACTATTGTTATTGCAACTGTTTCATCTATTTATGGTTTAGGTGCTCCTGAATCTTATTTAAAAATGGTTATGCACTTAGACAGAGGTGACATTATTGATCAAAGAGATCTTTTAAGAAGATTATCTACACTTCAATACACCCGTAATGATCTAGATTTTCGACGCGCCACCTTTAGAGTTAGAGGAGACACAATTGACGTCTATCCTGCTGACTCAGATAGTGAGGCCTTGCGTATAGAACTATTTGGAGATGAAATAGAAAAACTATCTTGGTTTGATCCTCTAACAGGAAGTGTTATCAATGAAACACCAAGAGCGACTATATTTCCTAAAACACATTACGTAACTCCAAAATCGACTGTGCTTGGATGTATTGATGATATTAAAGCTGAGCTTAAAGAACGATTAAATTATTTAAGGTCTATTAATAAATTAGTTGAAGCCCAAAGATTAGAGGAGCGAACTCGTTATGACATAGAGATGATGCAGGAACTTGGATATTGTCAGGGTGTTGAAAATTACTCACGTTACTTATCAGGCAGAAACCCTGGTCAATCGCCACCTTGTTTATTTGACTATATTCCAAAAGACTCCATTGTATTTATTGATGAATCACATGTATCAGTTCCACAAATAGGCGCTATGTATAAAGGCGATAGATCAAGAAAAGAAACCCTTGTAGAGTATGGTTTTAGACTACCTTCTGCCATGGATAATCGTCCTTTAAAGTTTGAGGAATGGGAAGAGTTAGCTCCCCAAAGAGTTTATGTTTCAGCAACTCCTAACAAGTATGAGATGGAGCGTAAAGATAATTTAGTTGAACTATTGGTAAGACCAACTGGCTTAACAGATCCTGATGTAGAAATACGACCAGCTGGCACACAAGTTGATGATGTTATTGGTGAATGTAATGAACGAGTAAAGTTAAAAGAAAAAGTGCTCATAACTACTTTGACTAAAAGAATGGCAGAAGACTTAACTGATTACCTTAATGAGAATGGCATCAAGTCTAGATATATGCATTCAGATATTGATACGGTTGAAAGAGTAGAAATTATTAGAGATCTTCGCTTAGGTGCGTTTGATGTCTTGGTAGGAATTAACTTATTAAGAGAAGGGTTGGATATCCCAGAAGTAAGCCTTGTTGCTATATTAGATGCAGATAAAGAGGGTTTTTTAAGATCAGAGACAACTATGATACAAACGATCGGAAGGGCTGCAAGAAATATTAGAGGAAAAGCTATTTTGTATGCTGACAAGATTACAGGTTCCATGCAAAGAGCTATTGATGAGACAGATCGAAGAAGGAGCATTCAAGAGATTTTCAATAAAGAAAATAACATTACCCCTACCTCAATTGTTAAAGGGGTTAAGGATATTATGGAAGGTGCTAGAAGCATAAAAGGTAAAGTTAAAAACAAACCTAAAGATTTAGAAAAGGATTTACCATTTAAAATTAAAGACGATACGATTGAAAACTTATCTGAAAGTGTGCAAAAACTTGAAGATCAAATGTATATTTTTGCTAAGCAAATGGAGTTTGAAAAAGCTGCCTTATGCAGAGATAAGATTAAGTACCTGAAGCGGCAGTTAATTGATTTATAGAGTCTTTGCACGAAAATACTCGCATCAATAACGCATACTCCCTTGTTCTTTCAACGAAATCGATTGTTTGTTGTCCGCGTGAATAACCATTTTGAGGTTTAAAATAAAGCTCATCACCATCAAGAACGAGCAGTTCCTTTTTCAAATCATTCCAAGTCAGTAATTGAGGCTCAATATCAATTTGGGCAATTGCATTATTAATATTTGTTGCACCTAGATTATAAGTAGCAAGAGCAAAGTTAATTCTGTCAGAGTCAGTAAGGCCATAATTTATTGAAGCTGAAATATCTGCAAGATGCCTTGACCCGCCAATAATACTATTCCTTGGATCAATTCTATTTGTTATTCCAAGACTTTTAGCAGTTTGTTGAGTAAGCATCATCATTCCGCGAACACCCATATTAGATTTTGCTCGAGGATTCCATTGAGATTCTTGAAAAGAGATAGCAGCCAAAAATTCCCAATCAAAATTAGTTAACTCTTCTGCCTCAAGAAATAAATCTTTAAATTTGTAGAACCTAGAATCAAGTAAGTCAGCAAATTTATTCTTATCAAAATTATTTAAAGTTAAGGTTTCCGCAGCGATTTTAGTGTACTGAGCACATTCGGTAACAATAGGATTTACTTCCTCCACCTTTGAACAGCCAGAGAAGCTAACAATTATTAAAATAATCAAAAAATGTTGAAAGAAATTACTCATTTATATATTTTTAATTCAAAACATCACTATAATTACTGCATACATTATTTCAGACCGGAACAAGTGTCAAAGACTAGTTGCCTAATTCTTCAAGGTAAAAAAAGTTTTTCTATCTCCAAATTGGACCAACTCAACCGCGCTTTTAATAAAGCCAATGGTCTAGAGGCATTAATTTCTTGTAATGAGATATATCTAATTTCTAGTCAAATAGCTCTAGATACAGAGCTTGATGAGATTTCTCAAATTGTAAAAGGTTCTCAAAATATAGATACATTTTTATTTTTAATTGGTCCTAGAAGTGGAACTATTACACCCTGGTCTTCAAAAACGGAAGATATTTTTAAAAATGTCGGCATTAAACAAATTGAAAGAGTTGAAAGATTTTTTGGTTTTTCTATTTCGGGACTAAATCAATCAATTGATGCTTTAGATCTATCGATGCTTTTCGATCGAATGACTCAAGATATTTATAAGTCAGTAGAAGATTGCTCTTCTACTTTAAATCCTAATCCAAAGAGACTTATAAATCATATTGATATACTCACTGATGGAAAAGGTGCATTAGTTAATGCTAATAAAGCTTTTGGTTTTGCATTAAGTGCTGATGAAATTGATTATTTATTTAATTTTTATTCAAAGGAAGATAGAAATCCAACTGATGCTGAGTTAATGATGTTTGCCCAAGCCAACTCTGAACATTGCCGCCATAAGATTTTTAATGCAGATTGGATTGTTGATGAAGTTAAAGTTAAAAATTCTCTTTTTGACCTTATTAAAGTAACGAGTAAAAATTCTCCAAACGGCATCATATCAGCCTATAAAGATAATGCTGCTGTTACAAAAGGCAAAGAGGTTGAAAGACTCCATCAGGATGAAAAAAACCTTTATTCTTTGCAAAATGAGTTATTGAATTCAACGATAAAAGTTGAAACTCATAATCATCCTACTGCTATTTCTCCTTATCCTGGAGCAGCTACAGGTTCGGGTGGTGAAATTAGAGATGAGGGCGCTACAGGCAGAGGGGCAAAACCAAAAATAGGTTTAGTTGGTTATAACGTTTCTAATCTAAGAATTCCAAATCTTTCAAGAGATTGGGAAAATGATGAACATTCTCCTGAAAGAATTGCATCACCTTTAGATATTATGATCGAAGCGCCTATAGGAGCAGCGGCATTTAATAATGAGTTTGGACGACCTTGTACCCTGGGTTACTTTAGATCTTTTGAAACTCCTTTCGATGATAAAAAAGTTGCTTTTGGTTATCACAAGCCAATTATGTTAGCCGGTGGTATTGGAGAAATTAGGGATAAAAATAATTTTAAACTTCAAATAGAAGACGGTTATATTGTTGTTGTCTTAGGAGGGCCAGCAATGCTTATTGGCCTTGGCGGAGGAGCTGCTTCATCTGTTTCTTCAGGCGATAGTGATGAAGATTTAGATTTTGCGTCTGTTCAAAGAGATAACGCGGAAATGGAAAGAAGATGTCAGGAAGTTATTAATAGATGCTCATCTATGGATGAGAGTTATATTGAATTTATTCATGATGTCGGCGCAGGTGGTTTATCTAACGCAATTCCAGAACTAGCTAAAGATTCAGAGCTAGGTGTCCTCATTAATCTTGATTCAATTCCTTCTTCTGATGAATCTATGTCCCCAATGGAAATTTGGTCAAATGAATCTCAAGAAAGGTATGTTTTAGCAATCCATCCAGACAACAAAGAGGCCTTTGTTGCAATTTGTGAGCGTGAAAGATGCGCTTATGCTTTAGTTGGATATACAACAGAAGAAAAGTTTGTAAAGCTTTATGATTTTTCAACAGACACCTACCCAGTTGATGTTCCCTTAAGCATGCTTTTTGGAGAACTGCCTATAAGTAATATGGAGGTTAAATCTGAATCATATCCTACTCATACTTCTGATATGCAAGGTTATGCATTAGAAGAATCTATTCACCAAGTGCTTCAACATCCAACTGTGGCATGTAAATCATTTTTGATTACTATTGGCGATAGAACTGTTGGAGGCATGACAGCTAGAGATCAATTTGTTGGGCCTTGGCAAGTTCCAACATCAAATTTCTCAATGAGTTTACGCTCATTTACTGATTTTTCTGGTGAAGTTGTAACTATTGGTGAAAAGCCAACTTTGGCAATCAACAATCCTGCAGCCTCTATGCGAATGGCTATGGCAGAGGCACTTACTAATATGGTTTCAGCACCTATTGTAGGTATGGATCAGATTCAGGTATCAGCAAATTGGATGGCAGCTTCTGGAGAGAATATAGAAGACTTAGCTTTAAGAAAAGGAGTTGAGGCTTTATCGAATTTCTCTATAGACTTAGGTATTTCTATTCCAGTAGGTAAAGACTCTTTATCTATGAGAACAAAATGGCAAGAGAATAATGATCAGTATGTTGTTAAAAGTCCACTTTCTGGAGTCATTACAGCTATGGCGCCTGTTGATGATGTAAGAGATGCAGTTACAACTCTCCTCAAAACAGATGTCGATTCACAATTAGTTCTCATAAAGCTTAATGATAAAAATCGTCTTGGTGGTTCAATTTTTTCAGAGGTTTATAAACAAGATGTTCAAGAGACTCCAGATGTAGATAGTGCTGAATTATTTATCAAGATGTTCGATCTAACTCAATCTTTAATTCAAGAAGGTTCTATAGATGCATTACATGATGTTTCTGATGGTGGTTTAGTATCAGCTCTTTGTGAATTAGCTTTTACAGCAAGAACAGGAATTAGCATTAACTTGGATTCTTTAGTTAAGGATAAGAGCTTATTAAATGAAGTGTTATTTAATGAAGAAATTGGATTAATTCTACAGATCAATAAATCTAAGGGCATTGATATTACAAATCAATTTAATGCAAAAGGTCTTAATGCTTATGTTCTAGGAGAATTAAATAATAAAGACGCATTAGAGATTAACTTAAATGAACAAACTATTTTCTCTGATTCAGTCGCAAATCTAGAAACTATATGGCGTCAAACTTCTCATGCCATTCAAAGTCTTCGTGATAATAAAGAGTCAGCTGATTCAGAGTTAAGTCTTGTAACCGATGGTTACACAGGACTTTTTTCTAAAGACTCTTTTATCGATCCAGGTTTAAATAATTTTAGTATTAAATCAAGCAAACCTTCTGTAGCTATACTTCGTGAGCAAGGTGTTAATGGTCAAATGGAAATGGCAGCGGCATTTCACCTAGCAGGATTTAATGCTGTCGATGTGCATATGCAAGACTTGCTAGATGGCTCTAAAAATATAAATAACTTTAATGGTATGGCGGTCTGTGGAGGTTTTTCATACGGCGATGTTCTTGGCGCTGGCGGAGGTTGGTCAAAAACAATATTGCATAATCAAAGAATTAAAGATCAATTTGAAGAATTCTTTATAAATAATTCTACTTTCACCCTTGGTGTTTGTAATGGTTGCCAAATGCTTTCTAACTTAAAAGATATTATTCCTGATGCAGATAATTGGCCAGATTTTGTAAAAAATCGCTCTGACCAATTTGAAGCTAGATTAGTTCAGGTTGAAATAAATAAAAGTAATTCAGTTTTGCTTCAATCAATGGAAGGCTGGCAAGTTCCAATTGCTTCAGCACATGGAGAGGGTAGAGCCCTGTTTGTAAATGAAGAACAAATAGCTTTATTGAATGCTTCAAGTCAGGTTGCTATGAAATATATTAATTCACAAGGACAGCCTACCGAACAATACCCTTTAAATCCAAATGGATCTACTGATGGGTTAACTGGAATCACTGCAGCAGATGGCAGAGTTACTATTATGATGCCTCATCCTGAAAGGGTATTTAGAGCTCAGCAATTTTCTTGGAAGCCGAGCAATTGGAAGGATTTTTCTCCTTGGATGCAAATGTTTTTAAATGCTAGGTTATTTAGCGAGGGATCTTAATTACCAAATAGTAATATCTTCTTCTCTAAAGCTGAAGTTATTATCTTTTTTGTCTTCAATATAATATTCCAAAGTTTTCTTAACAGTCGGAAATGCTAGTTCATCCCATGGTATTTCAGATTCATCAAATAATTTGACCTCAATACTTTCTGATGTGGGGCCATAATTATCATCAAGTAAATCCGCTAGAAAGAAAAAATGGATTTGATTGATATGAGGCAAGCTAAACATTGTGTAAGGCATCTTAACCTTTGCCTCAGAACCTGTTTCCTCAAAAGTCTCTCTTAAGGCACCTGCTCTAACAGTTTCAGCATTTTCCATGAAGCCTGCAGGCAAAGTCCAATAACCTTTTCGAGGATGAATATTTCTTTTTGCCATCAATATCTTGTTATCTCTTATACAAAGCGCTCCAACAACCATATTAGGATTGGTGTAATGTATTACCTCACAATCAGCACATATATGACGCTTGAGATTATCATCTGCTGGAACTTTAAATTCTATTTTTGAGCTTCCGCAATCTGGACAGTATTTCAAATTTCTACCTAAAAAAAAGATTATGTAAGTTTAAAAAGTTAAACTTATCAACATGATCGATAGCATAAAGCAAAAGCTTGAAAAACTAAATCCTAGCAAGCCTACAAATTTAAAAAAAGCAGGCGTTTTAATAGCAATACTTAATTATGATGAATATATTGATTCACCTTCTATCATATACACACAAAGATCTTCTATAGTTTCGACGCATTCTGGTGAAGTAAGTTTCCCAGGGGGCATGATGGAGGATATTGACACAGATCTTTATCAAACAGCATTAAGAGAATCACATGAGGAAATGAATCTAGATCCCTCAATAGTAACTAGAATAGGTAGATTAAATTATTTAATTTCAAGATATGACATTGAGGTTAATCCATTTGTTGCTGTTATCGATGAAAAACCTAATTTAGAAGGTAATTCAGAAATTGAAGAAATATTTGAAGTACCTATTGAGTTCTTGTTAAACAAAAATAATATGACTACTCAGACATTTCAAAGAGATAATATGAAGCTAGAAATGCCTACTTGGTATTATAATGATCAAAAGATATGGGGACTTACAGCTATGATCACTGCGGATTTATTAAATATATGTTTTGATGCAAATATTGGAGTCATAAGAAGATAAGATGATTACCAGTTTAGGCAATAAAAAATTAACAACCGATAATGATGATTATTGGATAGCACCAGACGCTAATATTATTGGTTCTGTTCATTTAGCGAAGGATGCTAGTGTTTGGTTCAATTGCACTCTAAGAGCAGACAATGAGCCTATTGTTATAGGAGAGGGATCCAATGTGCAAGATGGCAGTATTATTCATACAGATCCAGGTTTTAAATGTACTGTTGGTAAATTTGTAACTATTGGTCATATGGCAATGCTTCATGGATGTGAGATAGGAGATGGTTCTCTGATTGGAATAGGATCTGTTATTTTAAATGGAGCAAAGATAGGTAAAAATTGTATTATTGGTGCAAAAGCTCTTATTACAGAAAATATGGTGGTTCCTGATGGCTCTATGGTTTTAGGAATGCCAGGTAAGATTAAAAAACAACTTACCGAAGAAGAGCAAATGATGCCTGCACTTAATGCACATCATTATATTGAAAATTACAAAAAATATAAAAATATTAAATAAATTTTAATCATCATGAACACTAAAGAGTTAAGACAAGCATTTTTAGATTTTTATAAATCAAAAGATCATGCTGTTGTTGATTCTAGTTCACTAGTACCTGTTAATGATGACACTTTGCTTTTTACAAATGCTGGAATGGTTCAATTTAAAGATGTTTTTCTAGGCACTGAAAAGCGCAAATATGTCAGAGCTACTACCTCGCAAAGATGTATTAGAGCTGGAGGAAAGCATAACGACCTTGAGAATGTGGGCTACACATTAAGACATCACACTTTTTTTGAAATGCTTGGCAACTTTAGCTTTGGCGATTACTTTAAAAATGATGCTATTGCATTTGCATGGGAATTTTTAACTGAAGTATTAAAACTTCCTGAAGATAAACTATGGATCTCTGTCTATAAAGATGATGACGAGGCTGCAGCTATCTGGAAAGATGAAATAGGAATAAATCCTGACAGAATAGTTCGTTTGGGTGAAGAGGATAATTTTTGGAGTATGGGGGATACCGGCCCCTGCGGACCATGTTCAGAAATTTACTATGATCATGGAGATCATATTCCTGGAACACCTCCTGGAAGTGATGGTGATGAGGGCGATCGTTTTGTAGAGATTTGGAATCTAGTCTTTATGCAATTTAACAGAGATAGCTCTGGTGAAATGACCCCACTTCCAAAACCTTCTGTTGACACAGGCATGGGGCTAGAAAGAATAGCAGCAGTTATGCAAGGCGTTAACTCCAATTACGATACTGACTTTTTTAAAAGCTTAATCGATGCATCAGAGAGCCTTTTAAGTAATGGCGGCAATGTATCTCATAAAGTTATTGCTGATCATATTCGCTCAACTAGTTTTTTAATTGCCGATAACGTCCTGCCAGAAAATGAAGGCCGAGGTTATGTTTTAAGACGTATTTTAAGAAGAGCTATTCGACATGGTTATAAAATGGGCGCCACGAAACCATTTTTACATAATCTAGTATCAACATTAGCCTCTTTAATGTCAGATGCTTATCCGGTCTTAAAAGAAAAAGAGGAATTTATAACTACTACTATCCTTAATGAAGAGCTTAAATTTTTTGAAACTTTAGAAAAAGGTATTCAAATTTTAGAAGATGCTATTAATAAAATAGAAAACAAAACTATTCCAGGTGATGTTATTTTTAAACTTCATGACACCTTTGGATTTCCTTTTGACTTGACTGCTGATATTGCAAGAGAAAGGGATCTACTAGTAGATTTAGATGGCTTTCAATGAATGTATGGCTAAGCAAAAGCAGGCTTCTAAAGCTGCAAGTAGCTTTACCTCAAAACTTCCAGCTGCCTCAGGAGTTAAAGAAACCAAATTCTTAGGATATGAGTTACTAGAGGCTCAAAGTAAAGTTATAGCTTTATGGGATGGACTTGATGCAGTAGAAAGTATTGAAAACAATAATGAAATTTTCTTTGCTACTGAACATACTCCATTTTATGCAGAGTCAGGAGGCCAAGTTGGAGATAGAGGAACCTTTTCATCAGAGGCTTCTAGTGGTGCTATTATAGATTGTAAGAAACAAGGAAAAGTCTTTATTCATAAAGCTATTTTAGATAAAGGTACCTTAAATTTAAGCGATGTAATTGATATGAGTGTTGAAAAGGATAAAAGACAAGCTGTAGCAATACATCATTCTGCTACGCATTTAATGCATGCTGCTTTAAAAGAAGTTTTAGGAGAGCATGTTCAGCAAAAAGGATCTTTAGTTGATGAGCATAAACTTAGATTCGACTTCTCTCATGGCAAACCTCTTTCAAAAGAAGAAATTTCAAAAATAGAATCAATAGTAAATCGTGAAATGCTCAGTAATGTTGAAGTAACTACTGAAATTATGGAGCTTGATAAAGCTATGGAATCAGGTGCCCAGGCGCTATTTGGTGAAAAATATGATGACGAGGTAAGAGTTCTTAGTATGGGTGAAAAATCTTTTTCAGTTGAACTTTGTGGAGGAACTCATGTTGATCGAACCGGAGATATGGGATTATTTATTATTGTTAATCAATCAAGCGTTGCTTCAGGCATTCGAAGAGTAGAAGCTCTATCAGGCAAGCAGGCAATGGCTTACCTAGAAGAGTTAAGGTCAGTAAATGATTCAATTCAACAACTATTAAATGCACCACAGGATTCTTTAGAAGAAAAGATTAAACATTTGATGGATGAAAACAAGAAACTTAAAAAAGGTGGAACCAGTCCTTCTGCCGTTGAAGTTATTGATTCACAAGTCTTTGAGAATGATGGATGGAGCCTCGCACTTGAACAGGTAGCTGTTGAAGATAATAAATTGCTAAGAGGGCTAGTAGATAAAAAGAAAAATACACTAGAGAATGGCGTAATAATTTTACTAAATGTTATCGATTCAAAAGTAGCATTAGTTTGTGGAGTTACCGAAAGCATGACTTCAAAAATATCTGCTGGCGATGTTATTAAGATGCTCGCAGAATCTTTAGGTGGCAAGGGTGGCGGTAGGCCTGATTTTGCTCAGGGTGCTGGTGAAACAAATGATATTAAAAAGTTTGTGACATCTATTCCAGATATCGTAAAATCAGTCGCTAAATAATCCATAGCTTTATGTCAGATATCATAGTTCAGAAATTTGGTGGAACCTCTGTTGGCTCAGATGAGAGAATATCTGCTGTCGCACAAATTATTAAAAATGCTAAGAAAGATAATCAAGTAATTGTTGTGGTATCTGCAATGAGTGGTGAAACCAATAGGTTAATTAATCTTGCAAAAAGTTTTGGTGATAATCCTGATAGAAGAGAGTTTGATGCATTGATCTCAACTGGAGAAAAGGTAAGTGCATCTTTATTAGCAATGGCATTAAATTCAATAGGTGTAAAAGCTAAATCCTTTTCTGCGTCTCAGATTTCAATGAAGACCACTGGTCATCACTCTAAGGCAAAGATTATTGATGTTGATGGAGAGAAAATTCTTGCAACTCTAAATGATGATATTGTGCCTATTATTACTGGATTTCAAGGTGTTACAGAAAGTGGTGATGTCACCACTCTTGGTCGGGGCGGCTCTGATACAACAGCAGTAGCTATTGCTGCGCATGTTAATGCAACTAGGTGTGATATTTATACAGATGTAGATGGAATATATACTACAGATCCAAGAGTAGTACCTGAAGCAAAAAAATTAGATTCTATAACAATGGAAGAGATGCTAGAAATGGCTGGACAAGGAGCAAAGGTTGTTCAGATTAGAGCTGTAGAATTTGCCAATAAATTTCAAGTTCCCGTTAGAGTTCTTTCAAGTTTTGAGGAAGGCAAAGGAACACTTATATCTCTTAAGGAGGAGAATATGGAAAATGCATTAATATCAGGAATAGCATTTAAACAAGATCAAACTAAATTTACTCTTCACGGTGTTGAAGATACACCAGGAATTGCTTATAAGATTTTAGGACCAGTTAATGATCAAGATATAAGTGTCGATGTTATTGTTCAGAATATAAGTGTTAATGGTAAAACTGATTTTACTTTTACTGTTGATAAAGAAGATGAAGAGCAGGTGAAATCTATCTTAGAAAGTAAGCAATCAGGATTAGACTATATAGATTTATTAATAGATGCAGATATTGCTAAAGTTTCTATCGTTGGAGCTGGAATGAGATCTCATGCTGGCATTGCCAGTAAGGCTTTCGAAGCTCTTTCTAATGAAAGTATTAATATTCAAGTTATTAGTACCTCGGAAATAAAGATAACCCTTGTTATTGAAGATAAATATTTAGAGCTTGCTGTAAAATGTCTTCACAAAGCTTTTAATTTGGAGAAATAATGTACGACTTAATTCTAAAGAATTGCAATATTGTAAATGAAAATAAAATTACAGAATCCGATATAGCAATTAAAGATTCTAGAATTGAATTAATAGCTAATTCTATTAATTCTGAAGCAAAAAAAACAATCGATGTTAATGGAAGATATGTAATCCCTGGGTTAATTGATGATCAGGTTCATTTTAGAGAGCCAGGATTAACTCATAAAGGAGAGATTGCAACTGAATCTAAAGCTGGGCTTGCAGGAGGTGTCACAAGTTATTTTGAAATGCCGAATGTTAATCCAACAACTACCACCAATGAAAACCTCACCAAAAAATTTGCTATAGCTAGTGAAAAATCTCTTTCTAATTACTCATTCCATCTAGGAGCAAGTAATACTAATATTGAAGAAATTAAGAGTGTCGATATTAATCAAGCTGCAGCTTTAAAGGTATTTATGGGAGCTTCAACTGGAGAGATGTTAGTTGATAGCATCGATGCACTTGATGATATTTTTCATTACTCACCATTGACTGTTGTAACTCATTGTGAAGATCCACAAAGAGTTATAGATAATGAGAAATTATTTTTTGAAAAATATGGCAGTGATTTATCAGCACAACATCATCATCTTATAAGAGATGTTGAAAGTTGTTATTTATCTAGTTCACTAGCAGTGAATTTAGCTAAAAAATATGATGCTAATCTTCACGTTTTCCATTTAACTACAGCTAAAGAAATGGAGCTATTCACCTCTGGAGCAGTCGATGGAAAAAAAATAACTGCCGAAGTTTGTGTTCACCATATGTATTTTAATGAATCTGATTATGCTGAGCTAGGTAATCAAATTAAATGTAATCCTTCAATTAAAGAAGAGTCAGATAGGTTGGCTCTTATAAAAGCTCTGCATGAAGATAAGATTGATATTATTGCTACTGATCATGCGCCTCATACCTGGGATGAAAAAATGTTGAATTATCCAGAAGCACCAGCTGGATTGCCTCTGGTGCAGCATGGACTGCAAATCCTTATGGATTTTTATCATGATGGTATTCTTAGTCTGGAAACTATTGTAGAAAAAACTAGTCACAATGTTGCAAAAAGATTTCAAGTGAAAGACCGAGGTTACATTAGAGAAGGTTATTATGCTGATCTAGCAATCTTAGATACTGATAAGCCATATCAAGTATCTGAAGATAATATTTTGTATAAATGTGGCTGGTCTCCATTTTTAGGAAAAACATTTAATTCATCTATACATATGACAATTGTTAATGGTCATATTGCTTTTCAGGATAATCAAATAAATCCAGATCTTCCTTTTGGAATGCAAATAGAATTCGATAGATAATTAAGTCTTTTTTATATTCAAAGAGTTATAATCTTCCATCATTTACGGAGAGTTGGCTGAGTGGTCGAAAGCGCCTCCCTGCTAAGGAGGTATATGGGTAACTGTATCGAGGGTTCGAATCCCTCACTCTCCGCCAGTATTTTATGTCTGTTAAATATCTATAATATTGCTTCCATTAAAACTTTTCTTTGTTATATTTAAAAAAGAATTTAAATAAAATACGGAGAGAAATAAATAATGAATAATATTAAATATACATCGATTTTTTCAATTACTGCCATGCTAATAATTGCTGGCTGTTCTGATAATTCAATGGATCAAGAAGTTGCAGCCGCTGAATCAGGGCCTGTTTCATACTATAACCAATTTGTGCCTTGTGTGGCTGGACCTGATGCTTCTCCAGAAAATATGAGAAAGATGATTGCAGAATGGAACGAGCTTGAGGCTATGTCAGATGACCTAGTATGGGGTGGAGGCTATGCACCTAAAGGTGATAATAATGGACAGGATAATGGTTGGTGGGAAATTCAATGGACTTCAAAAGAAGCAGCTGATGCTGGATGGGAAGTCTGGATGGCAAGTGAGGAAGCTCAAGCTTGGGATTTAAAAACTGATGCTGTATTAGCATGTGATAATTCTGTTGTATCTTCATGGAAGTTTACTATGCCTGGAGCTGAATCTCCTGATTTCGATATGAGTTATTTTGCAACTGAAACACATCCATGTAATCTAAATGATGGAAAAACAAGTGCAGATCTAATGGCTGTTGCTGAAAAATATGATAATTGGGTTAGCTGCAAATGGAACTGCTGAAGGATACTTTTATGGTATTTATGAAGCTTTAGATGATGATGCTATGTTTGATTTTTTATGGCTAAACTTTCATCAGACCTTTGAAGGTTTAGATGCAGCAAATTCAAACTTTGTTGAAATTGGAGCAGATATGCAAGCTAGCTTTGATGAAGTCGCTTCATGTAGAGCACCTGATTTATATGACAGCTATGAATTCAGAAACTTAATGTCTGACGCTTCCTAAGCGAAACACACTCCTAATCAACCTATCAAGTTCATTGATGGGTTGATTCTTGTATTCTAGCCTAGGAATACATTTATAAATCTCTATACTATCTTTAATATTTTTTATCTATAAAGGATTTCTACTTGGACAATCAGAATAAAGAATTAAACAGTTTTGATAATATTAAGGATCAAGTTATTGATCTTCTTGATGGAGATAAGCAAGAATTTATCTACTTAACAGGCGCAGCAGGAACAGGTAAAACAACTTTATTAGAGGTTGTAAAAGCTGATTTAGATAAAAAAATGATAGTTGTTGCTCCAACAGGTATAGCGGCACTTAATATAGGCGGAACAACCATTAATTCTGCTTTTAGAATTGGCTTTGATACTTTCCCTGAAATTACTAAATCTAAAGACCCTAGGTTCAATAAACTTTTAAAAAAACTTGAAGTACTTATCATTGATGAAGTCTCCATGGTAAGAGCTCCAATGCTAGATGCTATTTCGCAAACTTTAAAAATACACAGAGGCAATGATGAGCCTTTTGGCGGAGTAAGTGTTCTTGCTTGTGGTGACTTGTTCCAGTTACCTCCAGTAGTAAAAGAATATGAAGAAAAAATTATTTTTGATAGATATGATTCGATATATTTTTTTAGCGCTCATAGCTTTAAAGAATTTACTCAACCAAAATTTTTTGAACTAACTAAATCATTCAGACAAGAAGATGATAGTGATTTTTATGACCTTCTTAATAATATTCGTTTAGGCGAAGACTTGGAAAATACTATCAATAGCTTTAATAGAACTTGCTTTAGTCCAGAGTCTGAGACCGAGTCATCAATGATCATAACCTCAAGAAAGAATAGAGCGGAACATATTAATGAGGAGATGTTAAATAGAATAGAAGGCACTCAAGTATCTACAAAGTCTAAAGAATATGGAGATTTAAATGAGAATGATCTTCCTGCTCCCAGAGAATTAAAATTAAAAGTCGATGCTAAGGTTATGTTTATCAAGAATGATAGTGCAGGTAGATGGGTAAATGGTACTGTAGGTATAGTCACCCAATGCTCAGAAAAATCAAAAAAATATATTAGAGTTAAGGTTGGAAAAGACATCCATAAAGTTGAAAGAGAAGAATGGAATAAAGTTAGATACATTTATGACGACGAGGATGATGAGATGTTTGAAGAGGTAATTTCATCATTTAAACAGTTTCCACTCAAGCTTGGATGGGCTGTTACCATTCATAAAGCACAAGGATTAACTCTTGAAAGTTGTTCTGTTGATCTGGGGACTGGTGCTTTTGCTACAGGACAGGCTTATGTAGCTTTAAGTAGATGTAAAACCATGAACACTCTTAATCTTTATAGAGAATTAAGAATAAGTGATGCAATGGTAGATCCTGATATTCAAGATTTTCATCTAGCAAATTTTAAATAAGCTATTATTTTTATTTTGTTCTTTGTTAAAATAAGGTAATTAAAAACAATAGGGATAAAAAATGAGACTTCCATTTAAGGCTAATGATGAAACCACTGAAGAATATATATCAGTTATAAAGGAACTATGTATTATTCAGCATGAAGATACTTGGTATAAAGATAAATCTCATGCAGTTCTTTTTCCAGATCTAGAGGATGCAAAAAAGAAAGTTGCTAAGCCACATTATTGGATACTTAATTCTATAGACGAATACGATGCTGCTGAAGATAAACAGCCAGCATTATTGGCCATGGCTCAAATTGTTTTTAACACAAATAACTATTCTGAAAAATTAGTTTCTGAAAATGAAAATATTGAAGCAAAAACAGAATTAGCTCAGTCCTTAATTAATTTTGAGATTGAGATACCAGTAATTGCTGAACATATGATAAGTATGGATGTTCCTAAATATGCTCGATTAATGATGGATGCTGCAACTGCTGAGACTCACATTAGTGAATGGCTTAAATAATAATGTCGAATAAATTTATTAATCCAGAAATTAAGACTATTGATATTACAGAAGAACAATTACAAAGGATGAAAGATCTATCAGACAATCATAACCAATCTTTAGAAGCTGTTATCTTCTTTGTTATTGAGCATGGTCTAGTAGCGCTAGAGAAAAGCTAATTGGCATCAACTTTTCAAACTCTTGTATGGGATGAGATAGACAAAATACCCAAAGGTAATACTCTTACCTACAAACAGATTGCTATACAAATAGGCAAACCAAATGCAGCTAGAGCTGTAGCTAATGCTTGTGGTAAAAATCCAAACCCAATTAATACACCTTGCCACAGAGTTATAAATTCTAATGGAACCATTGGCGGATATAGCGGAGTTGGAGGCATTCAAACTAAAAAAGACCTTCTTGCAAAAGAAGGAGTTTTTTTCTAAACTTTATTACAATCAATTAACATACTACTTATGTACAAAAATATATTTCTTTTAGCACTTACTTTTACTTTTTTACCATCAATCTCAGCAGACTCACATTCTAAGAAGGCTTTAGAGCAGGAATCTAAAGTTGGAGTCTTTGGTTATTGGAAAAAAGAAGACTGCCGAAAAATCAGTGAGTCTTCGGGTAAATTACTTTACGCTGCAGGTATGCAGCTAGAAGAAAGTAGAAAACATAGAGAGGCTGGACATCCTTTAAAAGCAGATCAAACAGCCGCTGCTGCGAAATACTTGGCAGAAATGGCTTCACATTATGCAAATAACTTTGAGGCATACTGCAAAAGACCTGCTTAATGCAAAATAATTTCTTTCAAATCCTCTTAGTTTCAATCTTCATTATTTCTTGTGGAGGTGGAGGAGGCGGAAGCACTGCAGCTCCAGTTATTCAAAACTCTTCACCTAGTATTTCTGGGAGCATATCTGAAATCAGAGTAGGCGAATCTTTAAATTTTTTACCTACTGCTAATGATCCTGATGGCGATATATTAACTTTTAGTATTTCAGGCATGCCTGCATGGGCAAGTTTTAATTCTTCTTCAGGCTTGTTAACTGGGATACCTTTAGCTGAAGATCTTGGTTCTATAGCTGCTATAACGATTTCTGTCTCAGATGGAGAATTTAATGCCTCAATTGGGCCCTTTAATCTTACTGTTACAGAGCCTATTTTTTTTATAAGTATTGGAGTGGATACGATTGATGCTTATAGAAATATGGATTTCGAGCTCAGTGGCTGTTTTATTACTAATGGTGATACTGAATGCATAGATGGTGACGAACTTCTTACGGTAGATGAAAATGGCGTTTTTTCATTTCAAGCTGGAATTCAAACTGGATCTTCATATGAACTCAAAGTAGATAGAGATCCTGGAAGACAAGAATGCACTTTAGAGATTGAAGAGGGTATTGTTGGATCAGAAGATCAAACTGTAGTGGCAACTTGTCAGCCTGATGCATCAGCTGCATTATTTGCTCTAGATAAAATGCATAAAATCCGACTAACTATGTCCATTGATGAATGGAATAGGTTTGTTTTAGATACTGAAAGAGCTAGATATACAAACGGGGATGCTAATGGAAATATTACAACTTGGAATACATGGAGTCACAGTGAGATATACAGACAAGTCGATTTTGAATATCTAGATGCTGAAGGTAATACCTTGGAAAGACATGACAAGGTAGGCTTTAAGATGAAAGGCAATACTAGCAGGCAATGGCCAGAATATTTTTACTATGAGGATAATGGAAATTTAACTGCGAAACCTAAACGTTTTAGTTTTGGTATTAAGTTTGATGAAGAATTTGATGATAATGAAGGAGTCTACTCTTGTATAGATTCAACAGGGGTTCCTGGCTCAGTTTCAGGCCCTCCTTGCTATGGAAGAGTCGGTAAAGATCTTGATGAAGTTCCTGAGAATGACGGAAGAGAATTCATGGATCTTGAAAAGATATTCTTTAGATACAATAGAGATGATCCTTCATACCAACGCGAGCTTTTGGCACATGATATTTTAAACTCTATTGGCGTCCCAACATCAAGAGTTGCTCACGCAAATATAGAACTTCATATAGTTGGGGAAGGCTATTTTTACGGCAAACCCTTACCTCAAAGTTTTAATATGGGGGTTTTTCAAATGGTAGAGCAAGTTGATAAACCTTTTTTAAAAAGATTTTTTGGTAAAAATGGTTTTCTATTTAAGGTAGGTGGTGGAGACTTAGCTGGATCAACTGAAGTAAATCCAAGTTGTGTATTCTATGAAGATGCAATCTCTTATATTGACAGTAACTTTTGCCAAATAGGGGTTGAAAAATCCGATCCAGAGTCTAGAGAAGAGTGGCTTGGAAGTAATAATTATTTAAATCCTGCTTTTGTGAATTCTGATATAAATGATGGAGGCGAAGTCTCTCAATTTAGACCTTATAAACCCAATTATGATCTTAAATCAAAGAAGAAGAGTATTGGTGAGGGAAGAATTCTTTTACAAGACTTTATTAACTTTGTTCAAACATATCCAAGCGCAGCCGTTTTAGCTGATCAATTTGATATACAGGGGTTTATAAAAGCTCAAGCTGCTGAAATTGCTATTGGTGCTGTTGATCATTATGTTCGAGTTGCCAATAATTATTATCTTTATTTTAATCCAATTACTGAAAAATGGATTTATATGGTTAATGATTTTGATTTTGTTTTCAGAGATAGTCATGATGTTTCAGGTGGAGCTCCTACATGGTTCTCTGCATTTAGAGATATAGCTGGAACCTATGCTTTCCCAGCTAATGGTAAGGTTGACTGGGCAAGTAGGGAGCTTGGTAGCGTGAACCCTATTTTGTGGGACATTGTATTTTCTGAGCAAACTAATAAAGATTTACTTTATTCACAATTAAAATTAATTCTTGATGATCATCTAGATTGGGAAACTCTAGAAAGCACTTTATCTGAAAGAAATGCTTTAGTAGAAAAAGCTATTATTGATACTGAGGCAGGTTTTCCCGATGGATGTTCTTTGATTTATAATCCAGCTGCTATTTATGCAGATGCGGGAACTGCATTATGTGATTATGCTGATATTTCTATTAAGAGATTTATTGAGTTAAGAAAGACTGCCTTACAAGAAGAATTAACTAATAATGGTTTTTAGAACAGATTCTTTTAAGCTTTAAATCAAGATATAATCTTATTATGAAACATTTCTATTTATTAGCCGTTGCCATGTTATCTTTTTCAATTTTTGCTGAAGAGGGAAGGTTTGGAAGAGATACAAATGATTATCAATATACATCCTTTGGTCTTAGTCTTATAAGTGCTGAAGATGATGGTATAGCTCTTAATGCATCTTTAGCTTTGCCAGGCCCCTTATATGCTGTTTTTGAAAGAAGAGCAGATGGCGTAGATTTAGATACTGAAACTTATGACAAAGTAGTTAACTCTTTTAGAGTTGGAGCACATGCGGGCATAGGTGATATTTTGAATTCTATTTCAGCAAAAGGCATAACCTTTAGTGTAGAAAATTTCTTAGATATTTATGCAGAGATAGGTATCAAAACTACAAGTCTTGAAAATGACATTAATAATTTTTCTGAAGATGATGCGCAAGCCAATGTCATAGCAGGGGTTAGATTCGGTGATAGTAATGCTTGGGAAGGCAAGATATTTGCTGATTTTTCAAAAGAATCAGAGGTTATCTACTTCCAATGTCCAGATGGCGATGTATGTACTGAACAAGTGTCTTATGTTTTAAATGATGAAACAGATAGAAAATTTGGAGCAGAGGCAGTATTTAATATGAGTAAACATAGCGCCGTGAACTTTAAAGTTATTTCAAGCGATGTGCTTGATAGCTCATTTGAGATTGGTTTTAGATTTACTTTTTAACTCAAAGCTCTATCTGAAACAAAAGCATTATCAATTCTTTCTTGACCAAAGGTTGAACCAGGTCCATGACCACATACAAATTCAATGTCATTGCCAAGTGGCCATAGTTTAGAAGTAATTGAATCAAGAAGATCTTGATGATTGCCGCCAGGCAAATCAGTTCTGCCTATCGAACCTCTAAATAAAACATCACCTACAATCGCAAAATTTGAATCTTTATGTACAAAGATTACATGACCAGGGGTGTGACCTGGGCAAAAATAGATATCCAAAGTTAAATTTCCTACATTTACTTGATCACCATCTTCAAACCAAACATCTGGAACAAATTTTTTGGCAGGTATTCCCATCATTTGCCCTTGCTCTTCAATAGTATCAATTAAAAATTGATCATCTTTATGAG
>CAXYBK010000002.1:0-96590 GCA_964275345.1 uncultured SAR86 cluster bacterium
CATGGTTCCCAAATGCAGTTGGAACTTACACTATTACTTATACATCTACTGATGCTTCAGGTAATGCTGGAACAGCAACTAGAACTGTAAATATTGTTGATACAACAGCTCCGGTTGTCACTGTAACTGGTGCAGCAACGGTAACTCTTGAATTAGGAACTGTTTATACTGATGCTGGTGCAACTGCTACTGATGCTTCTGGCTCAGTAAGTGTAGTAACTTCAGGAACTGTAGATACTTCAACTGTTGGTTCATATACATTAACTTACACATCTACTGATGCTTCAGGTAATGCTGGAACAGCAACTAGAACTGTAAATGTTGTCGCTCCAGATGATGATGGTACAGGTACTGGTACTGGAACAGGTACAGGTACTGGAACAGGTACTGGAACAGGTACAGGCACTGGAACAGGCACTGGAACAGGCACTGGAACAGGCACTGGAACAGGTACAGGTACAGGTACAGGCACTGGAACAGGAACAGGAACAGGAACAGGAACAGGTACAGGTACAGGTACAGCTACAGGTACAGGCACTGGAACAGGTACAGGAACTTAATTTTATTTGATGTCTTTTACAAAAAGCAATATTGCTAAAAATATTGCATTAAAGACTTCAATATCAAAAAAATCAGCTAAACAGCTACTTGATAAATTTATTCAAGTAGTTGTTTCAGCTTCAGATAAAAAACAAGTAAAAATTAGTGGCTTTGGAACTTTTGTAAGAAAAAAGACTCCATCAAGAATTGGAAGAAATCCAAAAACTGGTGAAGAGTTTAAAATTTCAGAGAGATCTAAATTAAACCTCATTTTATCTAATAAGATTAAAGTGAAAATAAACTAATATATTTTATTGGTCGGGATGGTCGGATTTGAACCGACGACCACTACACCCCCAGCGTAGTGCGCTACCAAGCTGCGCCACATCCCGAATAAATGCATTCTAACCCATCTATTATTTAGATAATGCCTTTTAAATAAAGATTTTAGATATAATAATGATATGGTAAATGTAACTATAAAATCCTCTTCAGGGATATTTTCAGGCAACTGTTTAAATAAAGTTAATATTTTTTATGGTATTCCTTATGCTCAATCTTGTGCTGAAAATAATAGATGGCATGCTCCAAAAAAACTAGAACATAATCAAAAGCATTTAGAGTCAAGTAGAGGCCCAAGTGCTTATCAAACAGTAGTTAATAAATCCTTTATGTTTGATCCAACTCTTCCAGATCCTAGTGAGGATTGTTTAAATTTAAACATCGCATCACCAATAGATGCTTCAAATCTTCCTGTAATGATTTGGATTCATGGAGGAGCATTTTTGACAGGATCAGCAAATGGAGCTCTATATAATATGGATACATTAGCTTTAAAAGGAGTTATTTTAGTCACTATAAATTACAGACTAGGACCCTTAGGTTTCTTAAAGCTTGATGAAGTAACTAATGGACTAATTCCCTCGACAGGTAATGAGGGTTTATTAGACCAAAGATTAGCCATTCAGTGGGTGAAAGAAAATATTGAAGCTTTTGGTGGCAACCCAGAAAATATAACAATCTTTGGTGAATCAGCTGGTGCATGGAGCTGTGCTCTCCAGATTGGTATGGGTATTCAAGGAGATTTTCAAAAGGTAATCTGCCAAAGTGGTGGTGGAGATGCCACAAGAACTATGGATAGCGCTAATCAGTGGGGAGAAATTTTTGTCTCTAAATGCCATGATAATAATATTTCAATTAAAGACCTTATTAACACCCCACCAGAAAAGTTAATTGCAGTAGCCAAATCAATGCGGCATATGGAACTCAGTGATGGGTCATCATGGGTTATGCCTGAAGTTGGATTTGCCCCAGTTATTGATAATATAATTTTAAAAGACGACTATATAGAGAACTTTAATAAAGAGAGTTTTGACTTAATTGCTGGAGTTACATTAGATGAATATAGACTATGGAGTACGTTCCATCCTTTGTATAAGAATCTTTCTAAAGAAAATTTATTAAAAAGATTATCAAAGATTTTTAAGCATTCTCATGATGAAATTATTGAACTTTATTCTGATTATATAAGTGATGAAAATTATGGTTATTTATTATCTTCAATCATGACTGACCTTACATTTGGCAGTCCGGTTGAAGAACTTTTATCCATGAATAATAATTCCTATGGATATATATTCACTCCTCAAAGCCCATTACTTAATGGTGAGCTAGGTGCTTTTCATGCATCAGAATTACCTTATATATTTGGAGTTCAAAACAATCTTCCATATCAAAAATGGAGCCCTGACTATCGAGATAAAACTGCAGAAGTGATGCAGGATGCGTGGGTAAATTTTGCAAAAAATGGCAATCCTTCAGTAATAATTTTGAATGGAAGCCATTTTCACATTCTTCTAATTACGCTTTAATTAAAGATTCAATAAAAAATATTAATTCTCCTTTCAAGGAAAGGTATAAACTACTCAATCATGCAAAAAATTTCTAAATTCATTCTCACCATTCTTTTTACTTTGAACAGCTTTTCATTAGAAGCTGAAGAAATAATTTCAACTTCTTCAGGAACTATTACTGGTTTTGAGATGGATAAAGTTATGAATTGGCATGATATACCTTATGCAAAACCTCCAATAGGTGACCTGCGTTGGAAAGCACCTCAATTGATCCTTAAGAGCAATAAAAAAATAATTGCACAGGAAGGTAATTTTTGTATACAAGAGCCTTATGAAAGAGGCGGAGCTCCTGGAGATGAAGACGTTAGCGGATCAGAAGACTGTCTATATCTTGATATACAAGCTCCACTTTCACATGTTGACTCTAAATTGCCTGTAATGTTTTGGATTCATGGAGGAGGCAATACATCAGGATTAAAGGACAGCTATAATTTTTCGAAATTAGTAAAAAAGGAAAAGGTAATTATTGTCTCTATTAATTACAGATTAGGTGCTTTTGGTTGGTTTACTCATCCATCCATTCAGAGCTTACAATCAGGCCTTGATAAATCATCAAACTTTGGAACTTTAGATATTATTGCTGCTTTAAGGTGGACTCAAGAAAATATTGAAAAATTTGGTGGTGACCCAAATAATGTAACTATCTTTGGTGAGTCCGCAGGTGGTCATAATGTTTTAAGCTTACTGGTTTCAAAGGAAGCAAAAGGCTTATTTCATAAAGCTATTTCTCAATCTGGATACACAACTACTTACTCTATTGAAGAGGCGTATCAACCAAAAGAATCTTCTAATACCTCAGACGCATCAAGTTCAGAAATATTTTCAAGACTCTTAAAATCTATTGATTATCCAAAGCCTGAAACTGAAATAGACATAGCAGAGCAAAGAAAAATATTAAAAGAAATAAATGCATATGAATTATTTTTACTTTATCAGGATGATGAAGTTAATAGTATTCCATTAATAACAGAAGATGGAATTACAATGCCGTTTGAAGGAATGAAATCTGCTCTAAGCAATCCTAAACATCTCAACATTGTGCCAACTATTGCTGGCTCCAATAGAGATGAAGTTAAGCTTTGGTTAGCTTCCGCAGAATATTTTGTTAAATTAGAAGAAAGCTTTCTTGGCAATATAATAAATATTCCAAAACCAGTTTTAAAAGATAAGAAAGCTTATGCTGCCTTTAATTATTTTAGGGCAACTGCATGGCAGCTTAGAGGTGTAGATCAGCCTTTATCAGGCCTATATCAAGCAGGCAATAAGGATGTTTTTGCATATAGATTTGATTGGGATGATCATAGAAGATACCTTTTTGCAGATTTTGCAGAATTAATTGGAGCCTTTCATGCTTCAGAGATACCTTTAGTATCTGGAAATGATGACATAGTTGGTGATTTCGATTTCATTTTATATCCCAAAGGACCTTCAAAAAGGTTTACTGAAAAAAATATGATGAGTTTTTGGGCACACTTTGCTAAAAATGGCTATCCAGGCACATCAAGTAATAATAAGGATTGGATCCCTTACATTGATGAAAATGGGGATAAATCTATTATGATTTTAGACAAAAGAAGTAATTTAGGCATAACTAATTTTAATAAAAATCTTGATAGTCTAATTACTGAGCTTGAGCTTAGCTCAGTCATAAATTCAAGAGAGAAATGCGCTTTATTATTCCAAGTTACTACCTTTGTAGGAGAAGATATTTTTGATGATTACCAAGACAGATTGGATGGAAAGTGTACAAAAAATCTAGCAAAAGCATTTTTAGATGAAAATAGTGGAGTAATAGATTTTTAAATCTTAATTAGATCTAACTTCCTCTTTGAGCTTAAGCACTAAAGAGGATTTAATTCTGATGAGATCAGCAACTCTTCTAATCAATCTTTCTTCATTAACTTCAAGCACGTTATCTGCATATGCTGTCTCCCAAAGTAATTTTATTAAAGCAAGCTTTTGCTCTTTATTAAAATTAGAATTTATATCTTCTACAAATTCATAAAAAGAGACACTATTTTTAGTATGCTCTTCTATTACCTGGAAAAGGTCCTCAGTAGACTGAGACAATTTAACTGATATATTCTCAAGCCCAAGCTTTATTCTTGATAGCTCATCATCATCAATAGCTCCATCTGCAATTGCGACCTCATAAGCTAATGCATAAGCTACTAATTCAATATCAAAAGATGAATCTTGTTCGAGATCTTCGTTAGAAGTATTTTTTTTAAAAAAATTAAACATTTAAAGTATCCGGTAGTTTATTTCTATATCTAAAATAGAAAATAAGATAATAAGAAAGCGCAAATAATCCAAACCCATAAAAAGAAATATATTCATTAAAATTATTTTCTAAGACAAGAGCAAACACTCCTAGAATAGTTGAAAAGAGCATAATAATAAATAGCGAAGCTTCAGGAGAAAAATTTTGCATCAACTTATGATGAATATGATCTCTACCTGGCGCAGCCCAGCTTTTCCCTTTTAGCGTTCTTGAAATTATTAAACCAATACAATCTAAAAAAGGAATGGCTATAAACCAGACAATTGTTATTGGATTTATGGAATATGTCTCCATTTGTGAGCAATGAATAGCTACCCAAGCCACGGTAAAGCCAATAAAATTTGATCCGTGATCTCCTAAAAATACAGCCCTTTTTTTACCTACAATCCTTAAATTAAATGCTAAAAAACCTATCATCGAGCCAATTAGAAGAGCTAACATTGAATCATAAATAAAGCCCGATGCAATTCCAGTAAACAGTAGCATTACAAGTGCAGATCCCGCGCACAGACCATTAATACCATCTATCATATTAAAAGCATTCATTACGCCAACAACACAAAATATGGTTATAGGTATTCCATAAACTCCTAAATTAATTTCTCCAAAGCCAAATAAGTTACCAAGGCTCTCAAGATAAATCCCGGTTGAATAGATTACAAAATATGCAGCAATACATTGCGCAATTAACCTATAAGCTGGCTTTATACCCCTAATATCATCAATCAAAAAAACAATGATAATAAAAAATGAAGCAACAAATAGCATTGATGAAAATAGAGGAATATATTCATTGAGCTCATTAATATCAATATATAATTTGCCTGATATCAACAAGCTAATAAAAATAGCTATTCCGCCGGTTAAAGGAGTAGGTCTTTTATGAAATTTTCTACTTTTATCAGGTAAGTCAACTAGAAGTTCATTTCTTCTGGCAATGTTTCTTGCCATATAATTTACAGCCAAGGATACAAATGCACTTAGGATTAGATAATCTAAAATTATGTTAAAATTCATCAATAACCAACCTTTTTTAAAATTAATTAATATGACTACAATTTTCAATGATATAGCTTTATCAAAACATTTAAAGGTAAAAGCAATAAAATGTTTTTTTATTATACAGATCTTTCTTTTTCATTCAGCTTACTCTTTTGCAGATGATTCGAAATTAAATCTTTTATCTGTACCTAATGGTTTTGAAATATCTATCTTTGCTGAGAATATTTCTTCTCCGAGACAAATTACTGAAGGCTCTGAATATATTTTTACAGCATCTGGATCAGCAGGCCAGATATACGCATTATCCGACTCAAATAGTGATTATGTTGTTGATAGCAATAGAATTATTGCTAAAGATCTTTTTGACTCTAGAGGAGTTACTTATAAAGATGGAGACTTATACTTTGCAGAAGTTGATAAAATTTGGGTCATTAGGGATGTAGAGGATTGGTTGAACTCTAATAAAGAAGGAATGCCTGAAAAGGAGTTAATTACAGACAATTTACCCTCTAATCCATGGCATGGATGGAAATGGATTAAATTTGGACCTGATAATAAACTATATGTACCAGTTGGAGCGCCATGCAATGTATGTCTTGAAGAGTTAGAAGATGATTCAAGATTTGCATCAATAATGCGCCTAAATGATGGCAATTGGGAGCATGTAGCACGCGGTGTTAGAAACAGTATAGGTTTTGACTGGCATCCTATTACACAGGAGCTTTATTTTGCTGATAATGGAAGAGATTGGTTGGGTGATGACTCTCCTTCATGCGAATTAAATATAGTAAAGGAAGATGATAGCTTTTATGGATTTCCTTTTATGCATTCGATTGATGTTGTTGATCCACAATACGGAGACTCAAGCAAAGAGTTTATACCCCCAGTATTAGAACTAGGAGCTCATGTAGCACCAACAGGTGTAGCATTTTATTCAAATGATCATTTTCCTGAAGAGTATCAAAATACTCTTTTTATAACTCTTCATGGGTCTTGGAATAGAATCTCTCACCCTTCAGGTTATACAGTGGTTGCTGTCTCCACAGACAAACAAGGCAATGTTACTGGATATAATGATTTTATAACTGGATTTCTTCAAGGGAAAAAGGCTTGGGGCAGACCATCGGCTCCATTTATGATGTCAGATGGATCGCTTTTGGTTTCTGATGATAAATATGATGTAATTTATCGAGTTACATATAACCCAGAATCATAAAATGTCTCTGAGAGTCGGTATTGCTGGGTATGGAATAGTTGGTAAGACAAGGCACAAAGTTTTAGCTCAACATGAAGCATTTGATGTTATCGCTGTCTCTGATATTAACTTTAAAGAAAATCCTATTGAATTAGACAATATTCATACCTATTGTGAGTATGAAGATCTAATTAATGCCGAAGATTTAGATGTTTTATTTGTAAGCCTTCCGAATAAACTAGCTTCAGAGGCTACCCTCACAGGCTTAAAAAAAGGCTTACATGTTTTTTGTGAAAAGCCACCAGCAAGAAGTCTAGAAGAACTTTATCCAATAAGAGATTATTTAAAAGAAAATACTGATCTTAAATTAATGTATGGCTTTAATCATAGATTTCATGCATCCATAATTGACGCCATTAGTATTATTAGAGATGGCTCCTTAGGCGAGGTTGTTAATCTCAGGGGTGTTTACGGCAAGTCTAATATGATAAGTTTTAATCAGACTGACTGGAGAACGAAGCGATCTGAGTCAGGAGGTGGAATACTTTTAGATCAAGGTATTCACATGCTGGATTTAATGAGATATTTTGCTGGAGATTTTACTAGTGTGCATTCGTTTATAAGCAATTCTTTTTGGAATTTTGACGTTGAGGACAATGCTTATGTGATGATGAAATCAGATACTGGAATAGTTGCTCAGTTAATGTCATCTGCCACCCAATGGCAACATACTTTTAATTTAAACATTACATTAGAAAAAGGCTCTCTTGTTTTAGGAGGTCTTAGAACGAGTTCAAAAAGCTATGGTGAAGAAACCCTAAGAATTATTTCATCTGATTCTGGAAAGCTTAATACAAAGCCTCAAGTAGAGGAGAGAAGTTATGATGAGGATATATCTTGGGATGAAGAGATTAAGTGTTTCGCTGGGGTATTATTAAATTCTGATAATATAGAAAATGGTTCTATTGATGAAGCTTTAAAAATTATGGAACTTGTTGAAACAATTTATAAAGCTGATCCAGAGTGGAGAGCAAAATATTACAATGAATCTTGATAAAGAGTATAAGTTAGCAAAAATAGCAGCCAAAGAAGCTGGAAATTTTTTGATTAGTGAAAAAGAGAATATTTCTGCAACTATATTTTCTAAAGATAAAGATATAAAGCTTCAAGCTGACATTCAAACAGAAGCGCTAATTAAAGCTATTCTAGAAAAAGATTCAAGTTTTCCAATATTAGGCGAAGAGTCGGGTGCTTCAATAAAAGAATTAGGTGAAACCTACTGGGTTGTTGATCCTTTAGATGGAACTGCTAATTTTGCCAGGAATATTCCAATTAGTTGTGTTTCGATTGCTCTTATAGATAATAATCAGCCTGTTTTAGGGGTAATTTATGATTTTAATCATGATGATATGTACTCTGGATCAAAATATCATAAAGCCGAAATGAATGATCTTGAGATTAAAGTTTCTCAAGTTCAAGAAAAAAGTTTAGCTACGATAGTTACTGGCTTGCCAGCAAAAACAGATTTTTCTGATACAGCAATGCAAAAAATGATCAATGATTTTCAGTCATGGAAAAAAGTAAGAATGATTGGGTCTGCTGCAATGGCATCAGTTTATGTGGCTTCAGGTAAAGCAGACTTGTATAAGGAATTTGGTATTTATTTGTGGGATATCGCAGCGGGAGCAGCAATTGTAGAGGCAGCTGGTGGGAAAGTTTCTTTATTAAATCAAAATGATGCTTATCAAGTGGATGCATTTTTTTCAAATGAATTTTTAGAAAATGAACACTCTTGATAAAATAGCTATAACCTCTAGATCCTTTTCAGCTAATAAATATTTAGTTGACGAATTAAGATCTAGATATACAAATATTACTTTAAACAATTCTGGCAAAACTCTTGTTGGTGCTGATCTGCTTGAATTTTTAGATGGGCAAAATAAAGTTATTGTAGGCTTAGAAAATTTTGATAAAAATTTGATAGATCAACTGCCTGAATTAAAAGTTATCAGTAAGTTTGGAGTTGGACTTAATAATATTGACCTTAAATCAATGAAAGAACATTCTATTTCTTTAGGTTTTCAGCCTGGAACTAACAAACAGTCTGTTGCTGAGCTAGCTTTAATGCATATGTTTATTGCACTTAGAAAAGCGCCATCAAGCAAAGAAGATATTTCTAATAATATTTGGAGCCAAAGTAAGGGGCATGAGCTTTTTGGTAAATCTATAGGAATTATAGGGTTTGGTAATATTGGTCAAAGGCTTGCTGAGTTGCTTGAACCATTTAAATGCAAAATTATTTTTTATGATGTATTGAGTTCTCTAAGGAAGATTTAGTTACTAAATTCCCATCAAGATCTGAAGATTTTATAAATAGTCTGCAGCAAAGTTCATTAAATGAAGTTCTTAAAGAGGTGGATATAGTCTCTATTCACATTCCACTACTTGAAGAAACGCAAAATTTGATAAGTACTGATGAACTAGCATGCCTAAAAAAAGATGCCAGGATTATTAACACTTCAAGAGGCGGCATTGTTGATGAAAAGGCTCTAGAAGATTTTTTAAATCAAAATGAGAATGCATTTGCTGCTTTTGATGTATTTGAAAAAGAACCAGCTTTTAATCATCCTTTGTTAAAGCTAAATAATTTTTATGCAACATCTCACCTTGGTAGCATGACAATAGAAGGGGTTATCTCAATGGGTATTGCTGCAATTAATGGACTGGATGAAAATAGAATACCTCTATAAACTTATACTATGAGCAAAACTGATACATCTTTGGGAACCTGGCTTAGTCTTTATAGTGAAGCTATTGCTGAAGTTCTTGTAAATGCAGGTTATGAGTGGGTTACTGTTGATCTGGAGCATAGCGCAATTACTATTGATCAAGCTGAGAAGCTTATAAGAGTTATAGATTTAGCTGGTGCAAAACCCTATGTAAGAGTTTCAAGTAACGATGAGGTTCAAATTAAAAGAGTGCTAGATGCTGGAGCAAAAGGCATTATTGTCCCAATGGTAGAATCCAAAGAAGATGTTTTGGCTGCTATCAATGCAACAAACTATCCTCCTAAAGGAACAAGAGGCATGGGGCTTGCAAGAGCTCAAGGTTATGGCGAAGCTAAAGCAAAAAATAATTATATTCAAAATACTTCAAATCAGATTGAGTTATATATTCAAATTGAATCAGAAGCAGCTTTGAATCATCTTGATGAAATATTTTCTCAAGACATAGATGGCTATATGATTGGACCTTATGATCTATCTTCATCCATGGGCATACCAGGAGATTTTTTAAATCCTGCTTTTATAAAAGCAGAAGAATCGATACTAGAGACAGCAAGAAAATATGATATCAAAAGAGGCTATCACATAGTGGAGCCTGATTTAGAACAGCTTGAATTAAGAAAATCACAAGGCTATAACTTTATTGCTTTTAGTGTAGATTTTAGAATGTTAGATGTAATGGCGAGAACACCATTTAATAATGACTAGAATTCTTGCAGTAGTTCCTGCAAGAATGAGCTCCTCAAGATTTCCAGGTAAACCTTTAAAAACAATTAATGGCATCCCTATGATTGCCCATTGTTACTTTCGAGCTTTACAAGCAAAACAAATTACTAAAGTTGTTCTTGCAACTCCTGATGAGGAGATTATGCAATTTGGTAAAGAATTTGGCATAGAAACAGTTCTGACATCTAACAAGCATGAAAGAGCAACTGAGCGAGCAGAAGAAGCACTCCAGATATATAAAAAGCAGGGCGAAGAATATGATTATGTCCTGTTACTTCAAGGAGATGAGCCTCAAATTGATCCTAAAGAAATAGATAATCTTGCTTTAGCACTTCAAAATAGCTCAAATTGCGTAGTCAATATTATTCATCCTATAAAAGGAGATGATATGCATAACCCTAGTGTTGTTAAGTCCATATTAGACTCACATGGCAATATATTATTTTTTAGTAGAGCTCACATACCCTATAAATCAGATTCAGGATATAGGCAGCTTGGCATGATTGGATTTACTGCAAAAATCCTAGAAAAATACTGTGAGTTGGAGCCTACAAAACTAGAAATTACAGAGTCCATAGATATGATGCGATTTTTAGAAAATGATATTGCAATAAGCTCTCTTATGACTCATAAATCTATTATTGGAGTTGATCATCCAGAAGATATTAAAAAAGTTGAATTGCTTATGGCTGATGATGAATTAGTAGATGCATATTCAAATCTTTTTATAAAAAAGTAATATGAGAACATTAATTCTGAGTGATGGCATTCCTGGACACTTTAATCAGTCTAGAGGCGTTGCATCTTTATTAAAAGAAGACATTGATCTAAATGAAGAAGTTATAAAGCTTGAGCCAAAAATAAAATCTCTTCGATCACCAATTAAATTAATTGCAAGATACTTATGTAATAACCTTACTCAATTTAAAGCTAAAATCATTATAAATTTATTTAAATCCATAGATTCTTCTGATGCAAAACTTATTATTGCAGCAGGGGGGAATACAGCAGCATATTCTGCAGCATTATCTCTATTAACGGATATTCCAAATATTCAATTGGGTTCCCCTAGAGGTATTCATTCTAAAAATTTTAATGCCCATTTAACAATTGAAAGATATTTTGATGTTCCAAATAACCTAGTTTTAGATATAACCCCCAATCTTTATTCACCAGAGTTATGCATGAATGCCGCAAATGAAAAGGCTTTTTTAAATTCTGCTCTACTGCTTATAGGTGGTCAGGGTATTGGTTATTCATACGTAGACGCAGAATGGAATCAATTGATTAAGAATATTATTGATTTTACTAATATAACGCATTCCAAAATTACAATTGTGACGTCTAGAAGAACAGATCCATCTATAGAAGCATTATTAAAAAGCAGTTTAAGTGATTACTTTACAGATGATTCAATTTGGTTTCATGATGGAGGAGCTAATGCGAATTTAGCTGAATTATTTGGCAATGCTGCTAAAATTTTTGTTACCGAAGATAGTGCAATGATGATTTCTGAATCGATAAGTAGTGGAAAAAAAGTTACGACTCTTTTCCCTGCCTCTATAGATACACCTTTACGATACAGTAAGCATATTCAAAAGTACCGAGACCTTAATCTTATTGATAGTCAAAGTATTAAAAACCAATTGAGCTTTGAAGACGGCAAAGATAATATTGAAAAAATTAATTTAATTAGAAAAGATTTAAAAAGAAGTATCTTTACAAGGATTGAAATATGAAAGGACTAGTCTGGCTTAGAAATGATATAAGAATGGATGATAATCCTGCTCTTAAAACAGCGTTTGAGGAGTGTGACTCAGTTATATCTGTTTATGCATGGTCTCCTGAACAACTTAAGAAACATAATGAAGCAAACATAAAACAAGATTTTTTAGTACAAAATCTCAAATCTTTAGCTGCTAACTTGAATGCAGTAAATGTTCCACTGCTTATCATGGAGAGTGAAAGCTTTCATGCTGTAAAAGACGAAATTGCTAAACTTATTCAAGAGCATTCAATAAATAAGATTTACTGGAATAAAGAATTTGCCTTAGATGAAATTAATAGAGACAAAGATGTCCATGATGCCTTAGAAGCTCAAAGCGTTGAGATACAAATATTTAATGATCAAATAATTTATGAGCCTGGTTTTTTAAGAACAGGTCAAGACAATCCATTCTCTGTATTTACACCTTTTAAAAGAAGATGGATTGAAAATTTCGATATGAAATTTTTGGATATTGAATTTGATTATCCAATGAAAGATAAGCTTAACTTTGAATCAAATGTAGATACATTTGATTTTGGTTTTACCTCTACCCATGGAGTTGATATGAATCTTTGGCCGATAGGTGAAGCAAGCGCATTAGATAGAGTAAATGATTTTCTTGATAACAAAGCAGTAGACTATTCAAAGAATAGAAATGATCCTATTTTAGATGGAACCAGTAGAATTTCACCCTATCTTGCACTTGGTATTATTTCTTCAAAAAGATGCATTTTAGAAGGTCTTAAAAAAAATAATTTTGAATTAAGTTCCGGGAATATTGGTATTACAAAGTGGATTGATGAGATAGTTTGGAGAGAATTCTATCGAAATATCATGTATTCCTTTCCAAAAGTAAGCAAAGGTCAGCCTTTTCAAGACTATACAAAGAATATTGAATGGGTCTTTAATGAAGATCATCTCAATGCATGGAAAAATGGTAATACAGGTTTTCCATTAATTGATGCAGCTATGAGGCAATTGCTCCATGAAGGCTGGATGCACAATAGACTCAGGATGGTTGTAGCCATGTTCTTTACTAAAAATATGTTGCACGATTGGCGATTAGGCGAAGCATATTTTATGCAGAACCTTATAGATGGAGATTTTGCATCCAATAATGGTGGTTGGCAGTGGAGCAGTTCAACTGGAACAGATGCTGCGCCTTATTTCAGGATCTTTAATCCTGTAACTCAATCTAAAAATTTTGATAAAGAAGGTTTATTTATTAAAAAGTATGTTCCTGAACTTCAAGATTTAGATAAGTCGGTTATCCATGATCCTCCTGTTGAACATAGGAAATATTGTAATTATCCGCTGCAGATTTTAGATCTAAAAGAATCTAGAGTTAGAGCAATTGAAGTCTTTAATAAAGCTAAGAATACATAGCTCTTTAAAGTCTATAGTCTAGTTATTTCTTCTTATGTATACTTTACAAATAATAGCTTATCTATAGGGGAGCAAATATTATGAAAGAGTTTCTTACAGACCTCGAGATAGCAAATGCTGCCTCAAAAAATGATATTACAGATATTGGTAATTTAATTGGGATTCCAAGCGATGCCTTAATTCCTTATGGAAATGATAAAGCTAAAGTAACCTATGACTTTATAGATAGTTGTAAGGATAAAAAAGACGGCAAACTAATTCTTGTTACAGCTATATCTCCTACTCCAGCTGGGGAAGGTAAAACCACAACAAGTGTTGGTTTAGTTGATGGTTTATGTCATTTAGATAAAAAAGCCATGATCTGTCTTAGAGAACCAAGCCTTGGTCCTTGCTTTGGAATGAAAGGTGGAGCAGCCGGAGGTGGTTACGCTCAAGTTATACCAATGACTGATATTAATCTTCATTTTACTGGAGACTTCCATGCAATTGGTGCTGCTCATAATCTAGTCTCAGCCATCATTGATAATCATATGCATTGGGAGAATTCTTTGAATATAGACCCAAGAAGAATTACTTGGAAAAGAGTGGTTGATATGAATGATAGATCACTAAGAGATATTACTTGCGGCCTAGGCGGTCCAGGAAATGGAATTCCCAGACAAAGTGGGTTTGATATAACAGTAGCCTCAGAAATAATGGCAGTTTTTTGCCTAGCTTCAGACTTGGAAGATCTGGAAACAAGAGTTAGCAACATTACTATTGGTTATTCAAGAGATTTAAAACCAGTAACCATAAAGCAATTAAACGCTCATGGCGCAGTAACTGCATTATTAAGAGATGCTCTTCAGCCAAATCTAGTGCAAACGCTTGAAAATAATCCTGCATTTATGCATGGCGGACCATTTGCAAATATAGCTCATGGATGTAATTCGGTTGTAGCTACTAAAACAGCTTTAAAACTTTCTGATTATGTTGTAACTGAGGCAGGTTTTGGTGCTGACTTAGGCGCTGAAAAATTCTTTGATATTAAATGCAGAAAAGCTGGACTTGCCCCTGATGCTGTTGTTCTGGTTGCAACCACTAAAGCATTAAAAATGCATGGCGGTATTTTAAAAGATGACTTAAAGGCAGAGAATGTTGAAGCTATTATTAAAGGCTGTAAAAATTTAGAAAAACATATTGAAAATATAAGTAAATTTGGGGTGCCAGTTGTTGTAGGTATTAATGAATACATTACAGATACCAAAGAAGAACACCAAGCCATCATCGATTTTTGCAAGCAGCTAGGGGTTGAATGCAAAATTTCGTCTCATTGGTCAGATGGCGGAAAAGGTGCTGCTGATTTAGCAGAGTGTGTTGCTAATATTGTTGATTCTAAGGAGTCTGATTTCAAAACTCTGTATCAAGATGACATGCCTTTACTAGAAAAAATAAAACATATCGCACAAAGTATTTATGGAGCAGACGATATTACTATTGATAAAAAAGTTAGCCAGCAATTAGCTGATTTTGATAAAAATGGCTACGGGCACTACCCCATTTGTATGGCAAAAACCCAATATAGTTTCTCAACAGATCCTTTATTAATGGGAGCTCCAACTGGACATGATATCCCAATAAGAGAAGTGCGCTTGTGTTCTGGTGCAGAATTTATTGTAGTTATTTGTGGCGCTATTATGACTATGCCAGGATTGCCAAGAAAGCCTGCTTCAGAAAACATAGGCATCGATAAAGATAAAAATATAGAAGGCTTATTTTAATTCTTTAGCATTTTTGCTTTATAGCATGCGTGTTAATGAATTATAATTTTATTCCTTTAATTTAATACCTTGGAGTTTTGGTTATGAAAGATAAATTAGATTTTTACATTAATGGTCAGTGGGTTCAATCTGAGTCTAGTGAAACTATTGAGGTAATCAATCCTGCAAATGAAAATATAATAGGCCATGTTTCTGCTGGAACAAAAGAAGATATTAATAAGGCAGTTATTGCAGCTTCAGATGCTTTTCAAACATTTCAATATTCATCAAAGGATGATCGAATTGAGTTGTTAAATAACATTGTTTCAGAATATGAAAATAGATATCAAGACTTTGTTGATACCATTACTGAGGAAATGGGTTCTCCTATTTGGCTTTCTAGTGCAGCTCAAGCAAAAACAGGTATTAAGAATATTAATGAAACATTAGATGCCTTAAAAGAATATGAATTCGAAAAAGAAGAGGGCGAATACATTTTAATAAAAGAGCCTATAGGAGTTGTTGGTATGATTACTCCTTGGAATTGGCCAATGAATCAAATTACTACAAAAGTATCAGCAGCACTGGCAGCTGGTTGCACCATGGTTTTAAAGCCTAGTGAAATTTCACCTTACTGTGGAATGCTTTTGGCCGAGGTTTTTGATAAAGCTGGGGTGCCTGATGGTGTTTTTAATCTTGTAAATGGTTATGGTCCAATTGTTGGAGCAGCACTTTCAGAACACAAAGATGTAGATATGATGTCATTTACTGGTTCTACTAGGGCTGGTATAGCTGTTGCTCAAGCATCTGCAACATCAGTAAAACGTGTCCATCAAGAGCTTGGAGGTAAATCATCTAATATAGTTCTTGATGATGTTGCCGATTTAGAAAAATCAGTTAAAGGTGGAGCTGGCCATTGTTTTTTAAATTCAGGCCAGTCATGTAATGCACCAACAAAAATGCTGGTGTCGTCTAAAAATTATGACAAAGCAGTAGAAGTTGCTGCTTTAACTGCTAAAAATACTACTGTTGGAGATCCTCATGGAGAATTTAGAATTGGACCAATAGCTAACAAAGTTCAGTATGAGAAAATTTTAAGATTAATCGAGCTTGGTATTGAGGAAGGAGCAACTTTAGTAGCCGGAGGCATTGAAAAGCCTGAGGGTTGTGAGCAAGGTTATTATGTTCAACCAACAGTTTTTGCAAATGTCACCACTGATATGACTATTGCTAATGAAGAAATATTTGGCCCAGTGCTTTGTATGATTAAATATGAAACAGAAGATGAAGCAATTGCAATTGCTAATGACACTGAGTACGGATTAGCTGGGTATATTCAAGGTGAAAAAAGCCATGCACATGAGGTTGCTAAAAAAATTAGAGCTGGTCAAGTTATCATAAATGGTGGAGCTAGAGGAACAGGCGCACCTTTTGGTGGATACAAGTCTTCAGGAAATGGAAGAGAGCATGGCCGTCATGGTTTAGAAGAGTGTCTTGAAACTAAAGCTGTTATTTCGCCTTAGTTTTAATCCAATAAATCAGGTTCTTTTTTAACAATCATATCAAATGCTGGCTGGTAACTTGCCCATGCTGCCATATCATTTGCTATAAAATTTCTAGTTTTAACTGCAGTATCGTGAGGAATGATAATTGGATCACCTGCAGCTTCAGCCATAAGTTGAGCCTGGCAACATCTTTCCATAGACATATAAAACCATAAGGCGATATCTACCGAAGGACCAGTGGTAAGAATTCCATGATTTTGAAGAATAATCACTTTTTTATCACCTAAAGCTTTAGCAATTTCATCACCCTCATCAACTTCTTCGACAACTCCAGAAAAGTCTTTATACATTCCTTGAGTCTCATAAAATGCACATGCATCTTGTGATATTGGATCAAGAGGTTTTCCAAGAGTTGAGAAAGTCCTTCCATATATAGAATGTGAGTGAGCAGCAGCATTTACATCTGGTCTTGCGGCATGCAATCTTGAATGAATAGCAAAGGCAGCGACATTAACGTCTTTGTCTCCTTGAACTACTTTTCCATCATGATTAACTAATATTAAATCTGAAACAGATATTTGAGAAAAATGCACACCAAGAGGATTAACCCAAAAATGATCATTAAATTCTGGATCCCTAAGAGTAATATGACCTGCAACACCCTCATTAAAACCAAAATAAGCAAACATTCTGAATCCAGCAGCTAATTTTTCTAATTGGTTTCTTCTAAGCTCTGCAACATTAGCAAATTCAGTCATTTCTAGACCTTTGCCTTTTACAGGAAGCCTTCCGTCTGCGATATCAATTTTTATAGGTGTAACATTTGACATTGTATATCCCCCTTAGAACTAATGAATGTTAAAATAGGATAACAAATAAAGACATTATTATGAAATATAGAATTGAAAAAGATAGCTTAGGCGAAGTTAAAGTACCTCAAAAAGCTTTATGGGGAGCCCAAACCCAAAGAGCATTAGATAATTTTACTATCAGTGGAATTAAGTTTGCTTTTCCTTTTGGCAGATCTTTTATTGAAGCTCTTGGGATTATCAAATTTTCTGCAGCTTCAGCTAATCAGAAATTAAAATTATTAACTGCAAAAAAAGCTGCACCAATAAAAGCAGCATCAAAAGATGTAATTAAGGGTCTTTATGACGATTCATTCCCTTTAGATGTATTTCAAACCGGATCAGGAACCAGTACTAATATGAATGCTAATGAAGTGATTGCTAATGTAGCCTCTAAAGCTTCAAAAGTATCAATTAATGCAAATGATGATGTGAATATGAGTCAAAGCTCAAATGATGTTATCCCAACAGCAATATGTATTAGTGCATTAATAGATATGCACAGACTCTTACTTCCTAATTTAGACATTTTAATTAAATCAATAGATACAAAAATGTTAAGCCTTAAAGGAGTAACAAAAACAGGCAGAACTCATCTCATGGATGCCATGCCAATTGATTTCTCCCAAGAGCTATCTGGATGGAAAGCACAATTAGAGTCCTGTAAAGCAAATCTTATTAATTCAACCAATCGGATGGATGAACTGCCTCAAGGCGGAACGGCGATTGGAACCGGAATCAATTGCCACAAAGACTTTTCAAAAAACTTTTGTATTGAAGTTAATAAAATATCTAAACTAAAAACTAAGCCAGCCAAGAATTTTTTTCAAGGTTTAAGCTCTGTAGATAATGCAGTAGAACTTTCTTCTGCTTTGAAAAACCTAAGCATAGTCTTAATGAAAATTTCTAATGATTTAAGGTGGATGAATAGTGGCCCTTTAACTGGTCTTGGAGAGATAGAGTTAGAGGCGCTTCAGCCTGGAAGCAGCATAATGCCTGGAAAGGTTAATCCTGTTATTCCTGAAGCTGTTGCTATGGTATGTGCAGATGTTATTGGAAATGACACTAGCATCACTGTTGCAGGACAAAGTGGTAATTTTCAGTTAAATGTCATGCTGCCAGTAGTTGCTTACAATCTTTTGAAAAGTATTAATTTACTTGGAAATGCTATGCCTTTACTTGCAAACAAGGCGATCAAAACTTTTAAAGTTAATTCAAAAAATATAGATGAGTCCCTATCTAAAAATCCAATATTGGTCACAGCTTTAAATAGAATTATTGGTTATAGCAAAGCTGCAGCAATTGCTAAAAAAGCTTATAAAGAAAATAAATCGGTCATTGATGTTGCTCATGAAGAAACTGGAATGAGTAAAGCTGAACTGAAGAAACTGCTTAACCCTTCTAAGCTTACCAAAGGTGGCATTAGTGGTTGATTTAGTGAGCCAGTCTTGTGAAGCTTGCCGAATTGATGCTCCAAGGTTGTCTGATGCAGAAATAAGCGAGTTATTAGTAGATATAGACGACTGGAATTTAATTTCAGAGCCGGTAAAACAATTAAAGAAAGTTTTTAGTTTTCCTGACTATCAGAGCAGTCTTACTTTTGTTAATGCAATTGCTGCGATGGCCGATAAAGAAGATCATCACCCTCTAATAACTCTAGAATGGGGAAAGGTAACCATATTATGGTGGTCCCATAAAATTGAAGGTTTGCATAAAAATGATTTTATCTGCGCCTCAAAAACAGAGAATATTTACAACAAAAGCTAGAGAAAATTTAGCTAAGCGACTTTTTTTTCTTTATAAACTTAAGTTATAATCTCTCATGGACAAAGTAAAACAAAAAGCACTTACATTTGATGATGTACTTCTGGTGCCAAATTTCAGCGATTTCTTACCTAGCGAAGCATCACTAGATACCAAATTAACAAAAAATATTTCATTAAAGATTCCTTTAGTAGCTGCAGCTATGGATACAGTTACAGAATCACGTATGGCAATAGCATTAGCTGAAGCTGGCGGTATTGGAATTATTCATAAGAATTCTTCTATTGAGGAGCAATGTGCAGAGGTAAAAGCTGTAAAAAAATATGAAAGTGGAGTTGTAAGAGATCCAGTAACTATTCAATCCACCCAGACCATTGCTGATTTGAAACAATTAACTCAAGAGTTAAAGATCTCTGGGATGCCTGTTGTTGATGATGGAGTACTTAAAGGTATTGTTACAGGTCGAGATTTCAAATACGCAGATGACATGGATGCATCAGTTTCTTCCATTATGACTGCAAAAGATAAGCTCATTACTGTTCAAGAAGGAACCGCTTTGGATGAAGTAAAAAAACTTATGTATACCAACAGGATAGAAAAGATTCTTGTTGTTGACTCTCCTGACAATCTTACAGGGCTAGTAACAATGAAAGATATTGAGAAGTCCGCAGAGTATCCAGATGCAACCAAAGATCAACAAGGACAGTTGATGGTAGGCGCAGCAATTGGAACAGGTGCAGATACCCTTGAGAGAGCTGCAGAGTTGGTTAAAGCAGGGATTGACTTATTTGTTGTTGATAGCGCACATGGACATTCAAAAAATGTAATTGATACCATCAAAATGATTAAACAAGAATTTAAAGGAATTGATGTTATTGGAGGCAATGTTGCAACAGCAGAGGGAGCTATTGCTTTAAGAGATGCTGGAGCAGATGGTGTAAAAGTTGGAATGGGCCCAGGCTCTATTTGCACAACAAGGATTATTGCAGGGATTGGTGTTCCGCAAATGACAGCTATTATGGATATTAAAGCCGCACTAAAAGATGATGAAATTTCAATTATTGCTGATGGAGGTATTCGTTTTTCTGGGGATATCTCTAAAGCTATTGGTGCAGGAGCAGATACAGTCATGTTAGGAAGTATTTTTGCTGGAACTGAAGAGGCTCCAGGTGAAGTTGAATTATTTCAGGGCAGAAGTTTTAAAACGTATAGAGGCATGGGGTCAATTGGTGCTATGTCTGAAAGACAAGATGCAAATAGGTATTTTCAAGAAGATGTTGATGCCGAAAAATTAGTTCCTGAAGGAGTAGAGGGCAGAGTTCCCTACAAGGGCTGGGTTAAGAATGTTATTGATCAATTAACCGGTGGTATTCGCCAAAGTATGGGCTACGTTGGCTGTAGAACCATTGTATTGATGCAAGATCAGAGCCAATTTATTGAAATTACGAATGCTGGCATGACTGAGAGTCATGTTCATGATGTCATGATCACTAAAGAATCACCTAATTACCAAAGAAGCTAACCTTTAAATTATTTCTATATGGATGCTAAAGCAAAAATTTCGTTAGCAAACAAATCAATAGATACTATTTTAGTATTAGATTTTGGATCTCAATATACTCAACTTATCGCAAGAAGAGTTAGAGAAAGTGATGTTTATTCTGAAATTCTTCCATGGGATATTGATGAAGACAAAATAAAAGCGCTTAAACCTAAAGGTATTATTCTGTCAGGTGGTCCAGAATCGGTGACTCAAAGTCATACCCCAAGAATACCGCAAATAGTTTTTGATCTAAACATACCTTTACTTGGAATATGTTACGGAATGCAAACTCTTGCAGAGCAAATGGGTGGTCAAGTTATTTCCTCCGAACATAAAGAGTTTGGACATGCAGAAATTTCTATTAAAACAGATTGTGAGCTGTTTTCTGATTTAGATAAAACTCTCAATGTTTGGATGAGTCACGGAGATCAGGTTCAAGATATACCAGATGATTTCACCTTAGTAGCATCGACAGCATCAGCCCCTATAGCTGCTATGCAACATGATTCTAAGCCTATTTTTGCATTACAGTTCCATCCAGAAGTAACCCATACAGAGTCTGGAAAAGTGATTTTAGAAAACTTTATCTTTAAAGTTTGTAACGCTCGCAACGACTGGAAGATGGATGACCTTATTAGCCAAAGAATTGAAGAGATAAAACAACAAGTTGGTGACAATAAAGTCTTATTAGGTTTATCTGGCGGGGTGGATTCATCAGTTACCGCAGCTTTATTACATCAAGCTATCGGAAAGAAGTTGGTATGTGTCTTTGTTGATAATGGTTTGTTAAGAAAAGGTGAGGCAGTTGAAGTCATGCAAACCTTTAAAGAGAATATGAACCTTAATGTTATTAAGTCTGACAGCGAAGAAGCTTTTTTACGTCACTTAAAAGGCGTTGAAGATCCTGAGCAGAAGCGCAAGATTATTGGAAGAACCTTTATTGATGTCTTTGATGCTGAGGCTATAAAAATTAAAGACGTACATTTCTTAGCACAAGGAACTATCTATCCTGATGTTATAGAATCATCTGGATCTGAATCAAAAGAAGCAAGGGTTATTAAATCTCATCATAATGTTGGTGGACTCCCTGAAGAAATGAAAATGGATTTAGTTGAACCTCTTAGAGATCTTTTTAAAGATGAGGTCAGAAGAATGGGAGTTGAGTTAGGGTTATCTCCTGAGATGCTTTATCGCCATCCTTTTCCTGGTCCAGGATTGGGTGTCAGAATACTCGGTGAGGTAACAAAACAAAAAACAGCTATCCTTCAAGAAGCAGATCATATTTTCATACAAGAACTTATTAAAGCTGATTTATATGACAAAGTTAGCCAAGCTTTCGCAGTCTTCCTCCCTATTAAATCTGTTGGCGTAGTAGGGGATGAAAGAAGATATGCTGAAGTAATTGCCTTAAGAGCAGTAGAGACCATTGATTTTATGACAGCCAGATGGGCCCATCTCCCATATGAGTTTTTAGAACATGTTTCAAACAGAATTGTTAATGAAATTGAGGATGTAAGTAGGGTGGTTTACGATATTTCTAGCAAACCACCAGCCACTATTGAGTGGGAGTAAAAAAAGTCAATAAAATCAATAACGTAAAGAGATAAAAAATGATTGAGATAATTGCAGGCACTGCTTTATTTATTTAGTGCAACTTTTGCTTCCTATGGGCCTCAAGACAGGAAGTGAGCAAGCAAAAAAGGACAGCATTAGATGAAAATAGTATTTAAATGGATCGGTATTACGAGCATTGCACTGGCAATAGTTGCTGGAATCGGGTGGTCGGCGATTGGCCCTGATTGGCGTGCGCTTATTGCTGGCGCACTACAAAACAATAACCTTTTGCTTTGGGAGCAAAGTCAGCGTGAAGTTGCTTTTAAAATGATGGATGAAGTCCCTTGGATGGTGAAATCAAGAGAGATCAAACCAAGTACATCGGTGAGAGAGTTACCCAATGGCGAGCCATTAGAATTTGCTACTGACATGGATGAGTTTTTTGCAACACAACATCTTGCCGGTGCGCTAATTTTGCACAACGGAGAAGTTCGCTATGAACGATATGGCCTTGGACTTTCGCCAGAAAAACGTTGGACAAGCTTTTCTGTCGCCAAATCATTTGCGTCTAGCCTAGTCGGTATTGCTGTTAAAGAAGGCTATATCAAGAGTCTAGATGACAGTGTTTCAGACTACATTAAAGGCATGAAAGGGTCTGCCTATGACAACGTCACCATTGCACAGCTACTGACCATGACATCAGGTGTGCAGTGGAATGAAGACTATGGTGATCCACAATCTGATGTCGCTAAATTTAGTACTCATGTTGGTAATGATGGTCTGCCCAGCATCGTTAGTTACATGCGAAAACTGCCTAGAGCCTACCCTGCTGGAGAGCAGTGGCAGTACTCCACTGGGGAAACAAACCTTATTGGGGCTTTAGTGAGTGAAGCAACGGGGAGCACTCTGTCGCACTACTTAACTGAGAAGATCTGGAAGCCCTTTGGAATGGAAAGCCAAGCAAGTTGGCTGTTAAGTCCGGATGGCGAAGAGATGTCGGGTTGCTGCATACAGGCAAGCTTGCGTGATTTTGCTCGCTACGGTCTTTTTGTATTGGAAGATGGCAAGATAAATGGTGCTTCTATTTTGCCTGAAGGTTGGTTTGCAGCGGCTACCACCGAACAGGCAAATATTGGCTATCCGGGCGTTGGTTATGGCTACCAATGGTGGACGTTTGCGGATGGCAGCTTTACCGCGCAAGGTATTTTTGGGCAAACGATCTTTATAGATCGTAAAAGGCAGCTGGTAGTTGCCTTTAATGCTAATTGGCCTAACGCTGCGGAATCAGAGCTTGATAAGCAGAGATTTGAATTCATTGAGTCTGTTCGGAACAGTATTGATCAAGAAAACTAACCCTCTAAACCAATTAAATAGTGCGGAGTATCATAACGGTGCCGTCCCTTTACTTTACTAACAAAAGCAAACAAGCATTGAGAACTAATACACATAGACTATTGCGTAAAGCAGAAGCAAACATCAACGCAATAGTAGAGAAGGGTATGTCTGGAGTTAAGCATTAAGGTTACAATGTTTGTAACTCAGCATCTGCTAAAGTGTTGATATTACAAGGGTTTTGAGAAGTTATGAAAGTAAGAAAAATAGGCAAGAGTTACAAAGTAGTTACAAACTACAGAATGCCCCTTGTAAACCATTGTTCTTACAAGGCTTTTTCTAACCCTACTAACGAGTGGGAGTAATAACACGCCCTACAACCCCGATTCTTACGCTATTTCCTATGTTGTAAAGTTGTTGTAAAGACGCATTCCTTCGTCTTTGTTGTAAATATTGTTGTAAAGTTCTGCTACTATTACACTTCATAAGTGTATCAAGTATGTAATACAACTTAGTTGAAAATGAGCAAAGCCCCGATGACAAATATTTCAATAAAAAGCCTACTTCTCAGATTTAGATGGCGAATACTGCTTACATTCGTTTTGGTGACGCTGGAGGCACTGACTGGAATTCTTTTCCCGCTTCTAATTGGAATCGCAATCGATGGTCTTTTGGAAGACAGCTTCGATGGGATACTCTGTCTATCTATCGCTGGAGTGGCAGCACTAATAGTAGGAAGTGCAAGACGATTCTACGACACCCGAATCTACTCTGGAATTTACTGCAGAATTACTCCCGAGATGATCGAAAATGAAACAAACAAAGACGCATCGGTTTCCAGAATATCAGCCCGGACGGGCCTTCTAACTGAATTTGTGGAATTTCTTGAAAATTCGATGCCTGAAATGATAACTGCAATTATTTCTGTCGTCGGTATTCTTGCCATCATCGCTACTTTGAATATCAATGTCTTTTTTGCTTGCCTTTCACTACTAGGCCTCATTGTTCTTATCTATACCATAACTGGAAAATTCAACTATAAGCTCAATGCAAACTACAATAATCAACTTGAGAAACAAGTAGACGTCTTAACCGCAAGAGATTCCATTGCTATCAAAAGTTTTTATCAGGAGTTAATGAGATGGAATATAAAGCTGTCTGACCTTGAGACTATGAATTACTTTGTAATATGGGTGGGGGTTATTGCGGTGTTTATCTATACGCCTATAACGGTAATTGGTGCAGGGGTATTGAGTTACGGTCTCGTATTCTCGATCATAATGTATGTTTTCGATTTCACCGGCAGTATTGTCAGCTTCCCTCTTTTCATTCAACAAGCAATTCGATTGAAAGAAATATCTGCTAGATTGGCTAAACCCTGAAATTCCGGCTCTGGCGGCAGCAGCTAAGTAGCGTTCAAGATATTCAGCGTACGTTATTAGTTTAGAATCAATAAAGGATAATCCTTTACTTTCCAATATAGAAAATTACGACTTTCCATTATGGAAAGTAAATGTTATAGTTATTTCATTAATATAAATTTTACGGACAGAAGCTATGAATAATGAAAAAGAAACTATAAGCAAAGAAGAGGCGGCAGCGATATTAAAATCAGTAGACTCAACTAAACGCGACGCTATTAAGTCATTCAGAATACCGCTATTACTAATAGCAGGAATAAGCAATAGTTACTCCCTTGTCGTTTTTAGCTGGGGGATGACAGAACATGAAAACATGTGGGCTTTGGGTATGTATATAGGTGCAGCGAGCTTTGGTATTTTTGTAGCTCTCTATTTATATACCTTCCATCTTTTGGGGATAAAGGTAAGTATTTTAGCTAGGACAAAAGAGAGGATAGTAAGTGAGCTTAGTATTAGCTGTTATCTTTGGGGTAATTCTTGTTGCAGGAAGACAAGTTCGATTGTTAGGGTTCGAATTCGCACCTCACATAGCCGCATTGATTGCAGGTGGTTATATGGCTTATCTGCTATATAAATATCCTACTGGTGAGTACTTGCAGGGAATCAAACATAATGACTAAGGCAACATTTGACACCGTCATCCATGCACCAAATCGCCTGCAAATATGTGCTTTATTGGACACTACAAAAGAGTTAGAGTTTCAGGTTATTAAAGAACAACTCGATGTAAGTGATTCAGTACTTTCGAAACATTTAAAGGTATTGGAAGATGTAAATTACGTTCAATTAATTAAAAAGACAGAATTTACTCGCCAACGAACTTGGGTTTCATTAACGACTTTAGGAAGAACAGCTTTTAAGAATCACTTAAAAGAGCTCAAAAGTATTATTGGCACAATATAAATTGATGGAAAAAACAAGAAATCCAAGATTCACCGGTGTTCTAATATTTGCTGGCCTGTGGAATTTATGTCTTGCAACATGGGCGCTTTTTTTCACAGATATTTTCATACAAGTACTTGCTCTTGAAGCCGGTCCAGCACTGCCTCCTCTGGGTTGGACGATCGTAGGTATAACTGGGATTATGTTTATTCTTTCTGGTCTAAATAATGCACGATTCAGATTCATAATTGCTATCGCAGTGCCAGGGAAAATCCTCGTCTTTCTAGGTTCAGCTAATGCCTTGCTGGCTGGACAGGCTGGTGTGGAGATTATGTTTATTGGGTTTGCCGACCTACTGTTTACAATACCTTTTATTATGTATCTGCGTGCAACGAGACAATTTGGTTGGTTTTAATACAAAATATAAAACAATGAAAAAATACTTTTCTAAAAAACAAATAATAATATCAATTATAGTTCTTCTTATATTTAACTTATTTATTATATTTTTATAATTATGAAACAAAGAAAATTTAAGCCTTTTGGAAATATAAGCTCACTCAGTTTAGGGGGAGGCGGAATAGGAAATGTTTGGGGTCAAACTACTAGATCTGAAAGAGTTTCTACTGTGAGTTTGGCGATTGAATCAGGAATCAACCATCTTGATATGGCTCCAATGTATGGCAAAGGAGAAGCAGAAAGAGTTGTTGGGGAAGTTTTTAAAGAGCTAGACCATTCAGCAATAAACCTGACAACTAAATGTAGACTTGGAACAGTTAAAGATTCTGAGGTTTATACCAGATTGAACAATTCTCTTTGCAGAAGTTTGGAGACGATGGGAGTAGAAAAAGTTAATTTATTTCTTCTTCACTCCCAACTTATTGAGGATGACTATCAACTACCTTTTTTTAATGAACACAGAGCTACAAATGCCACAACTCTTTCGTGTTATTACAATGCAGTAATTCCGGCTTTTGAAATGTTAAAAAAAGAAGGCAAGATTGATCACTGGGGCATTGGATTAGGGCAAGAGGAAGCTCTTATAAAAGCTATACATCACGAATATCCTCCTGAAGCTATGCAGTGTGCTGTAAATATTTTAAATTCAATCGGCGCCATTGGATACATTAGTAAAAAATCTGATCCCAGTAGAGTTTTACTAGAATGTCAAAAAAAGGATATACCAATTTTAGCGATTAGAGCTGTTCAAGCAGGGGCGCTTACCTCTGGTATGGACAGAGAGCCACATCCTTCAGGAATGGATAAGGCCGATTTTATAGATTTTGAAAGAGCCTTACCTTTTAGAAAGCTTGCTAATGAGTGGGGCGAATCCCCGGCATCTTTAGCCCACAGATTTGCTCTTAGTGTCGATAAGATTAGTTCTGTAATTCTTGGAGTTAAAAATAGACAAGAATTACAAGAATGTATTAATGCAGAGAGTAAGGGCAAACTTAGCTCTCATGAGATGGAAACTTTACTAAATATTTTTTAGACTGAAATGGTTGGTAAATCAGCAACTATTCAGTGGGAGTAGTTTGTAAATCGTGGCATAATTTATTCAATGAATAATAATTTTTATAAGACCTATTACGATGAATATTTTCGATTAATTTATTCTGATAATCTTGATGAAACTTTTGATGATTTTAAAAAACTTGCCGAAAGTGTTAAGAGTAATAAACATAAACTAATCTTTGCTGGAAATGGTGCTAGCGCATCCATATCAGCTCATGCTGCTGTAGATTTTACAAAACAGGCGGAGGTAAGATCTATAACATTTAATGAGGCTAACATAATCACATGTTTCTCTAATGATTATGGTTACGATAAATGGATCGCAACAGCTTTAGATTTTTATGCAAATGATGGTGATGTACTCGTATTAATAAGCGTTAGTGGAGAATCTCCAAGTGTAATTGAAGCGGCAAAAAGAGCTAAAGAAATTGGGCTTAAGGTTGTAACTTTTTCTGGAAGAAATGCTAATAATAGTTTAAGAGCTCTTGGTGATGTTAATTTTTGGGTTGATAGTAATGCATATAACATTGTTGAATGTATTCATATGATGTGGATTACAACAGTCATCGACTCTGTCATTGGTAAATCTGAGTATGAAGTTTCATAGGCTGATACAGAAGCGATATATTAATTAGGAGCAATATTTTGTCCAAATGGAATGACTTATCATGGGTTGAAGGTATTCGCACTCCAGGATTATCAATATTCTTTGAAAATATTTCTCTAGCAGGCTATCCAACTTTTTTAATTTTATTTATTTCTTTTGGCTATTTTTATTGGTCTCCATCAAGATTTTCTCGCAGTTGCCATGATGCTATTTATTTCAGGATTAATTAATGCTTTTTTAAAAGATTTTTTCCAAGACCCAAGACCTGCTATTGAATTAATGCTTGATCCAAAAGTGGGGACATCCTATGGCTGGCCTAGTGGTCATGCTCAAATAGCTGTTACTTTGTGGGGATTGATAGCATATGAATTAAAAGATAAATGGGTTTCTATAGGTGCAATTACTGTAATTTTTTTAATAGCTTTTAGTAGAATGTACTTGGGAGTTCATGATCTAGGAGATGTTGTTTCTGGACTTCTTATTGGGGCGCTTATTCTTGCTATGTGGCATTTCGCAGTTATCTATAAAATATATGAGTCTTTAAGTAAGAATTCTTGGCTATTCCTAATTTTATTATTCCAAGTATTTTTTTATATTTTTTATCCAGTCCACGAAGGCCATGAAGCAAGCGTTTGGTTTTTAGGTGTTATGACAGGATGGTTTGTAGGTCATTCAGAGATAAATTTATCTTCAGGGGGTATAAAGAAGATATTCTTGTCATTGGCAAGTTTAGTAATTGTTTTTTTTGGGATGGTTTTCATTACTCAATTTGAGTCAAGCATCCAATCAGAAGGACTACTAAGAATAATATACAGCTATTCACTGGGTATATTTTTCTCTATTTTAGTTACATGGATTATTCCACGGTTTTGGAGATCTCTAAAACTAGCTTCTTAATAAAACATTCTTGCCTTATGGCAAAAATATGAATTTAGCTAAAAAAACAATAGTAAGAAACCAAGCGCCAGAAGAAACATTTCTTAAATCACCTGTAGATATCTTCATGACTACATAGGATATAAAACCTAGAGCAATTCCATTAGCGATAGAGAATGTTAGTGGAATCATAATGATGATTATTAGTGCAGGCAGAAGCTCAGTAAAGTTTGTCCAATCTAATTTTTCCATACCACTCAGCATTAATATAGCTACATAAATTAGGGCTCCAGCTGTAGCGTATGCTGGAACTATGGCTGCTAATGGAGAAAAGAAAATTGCTACTAAAAAGAATACGCCTACAAAAACAGCTGTCAAACCAGTCCTTCCGCCAGCTTCAACTCCAGCAGAACTTTCTACATAACTAGTTACTGGCGCACAGCCTAAAAAAGAACCAATAACACTTGAGCTACTGTCAGCTTTAAGAGCTCTTTCTAGATTTACAACCTCTCCAGATTCATCAATCAATTTTGCTCTTGTTGCCACACCCATAAGCGTGCCCGCAGTATCAAATAAATTAACAAAAAGAAAAGACATAATGACACTTATCATTGCTAGATCTAAAGCACCCAAAATATCTAATTGCATAAATATTGGAGATATATCAGGAGGATAGGCTACGAAACCTTGAAACTGGACAAGGTTTAATACTACGCCAAGAAGGGTTATTGAAAGAACTCCAATAATAATTGCTCCAGAGACATTTCTTACAGCTAAAATTGCAATTAAAAGAAATCCTAATCCAGATAACAATGTTTCAATTTCAAGGAAATTCCCAAGACTTAAAAAAGTAGCATTATTTGAAACTATGATGCCACCACTTTTTAAGCCTATAAAGCCTATAAAAAGCCCAACACCTGATCCCATAGCAATTCTAAGGTTGAGAGGAATACTATCTAACATCCACTTTCGTAATGGAGTAATGCTCATAATTACAAATAAAATACCTGCTAAAAATACTGCTCCTAGGGCAACTTCCCATGAATAACCCATTTCACCAACAACTGTATAGGTAAAAAATGCATTTAAACCCATTCCAGGCGCAAGTCCTACAGGCCAATTTGAGTAAATACCCATAGCAAAACATGCTATAGCAGCAGCAATGCAAGTCCCAACAAAACTTGCCCCTTGATCCATACCGCTTGAGGCCATCATCTGTGGATTAACAAAAATGATATATGCCATTGTTATAAAGGTAGTAAATCCTGCTAAAAACTCTTGTTTTATAGAAGTATTATGAGATTCAAGATGAAAGATTTTTTCTAGCATTAATTTCATGAATTATGATGTAAATATTTACAATACAATTTAAACTATAAATAGATCTACTACAAAATAATTTTTTACTTTTTTTGGCATATATATTGCATAGATATTATTAATATTAACTTTTAATCGCACTGTTAAATTTAACCTGAATAAGTGCATGAGGAACAACAATGAAACCCTATCTTTTCTTTAATAAATTTTATATAACAGCATTTGCTCTTCTACTTAGTTTTAATCTAGTTGCGCAAGAAAACACTCTATTGATCGAAGAGGTTATCGTAACTGCAGAAAAGCGTAGTGAAAGCTTACAGGATATATCTCAAGCTATTACTGCTTTAAGTGGCTCTGATTTAGAAGAAAAAAATATCAATTCCTTTGTTGATCTGGGTTCAATCGTTCCTGGCGTAACAGTGGCTAAAAATGAAGGTTATAAAACAGTTATCTCGATTCGTGGCGTTGGTAACGAAACAAATCAAAATGCTATTGCTGCACCATCTGTAGCATTTCATATGGATGGTATTTTTATAGCATCGCCTTTCTCATTACAGACAGATTTTATTGATATAGATAGAATTGAAGTCCTTCGTGGCCCACAAGGCACACTTTTTGGGCAAAACTCAACTGGTGGAGCTGTTAATGTTATTAGCAAGAAACCATCAACAGATGAGTTTGCTGGTAAAGCTGATTTAACTTTGGGAAATTATGGCCTCAAAAAATATCGCACAAGCTTAAATATGCCTATAAGCGATAAGGTCGCTACAAGATTTTCAGTTTCATCTACTGAAAGAAATGGTTTTAGCAATAACGTCTATACAGGACAAGATTTAGATGATGCTAATAATATTAGTGTTAGAAGTGATTGGCTTTTTGATTTAAACGATACGTCTAGCTTAAGAGTTTTTGGTCAATACTTTGATGTAGACAGAAACGGTTCAGCAATGCGAGGCATTGATGATCCAACAGTTGGCAAGAGAAATTTATCACAAGATACAATTTCAGAGCATAGCCTTAGATCCTATGTTGTAGCAGGTATTTATGAATCTGATTTAGGTTATGCAAACCTCAAAGCAATGGCAAGTATTCAAGAAGATGATATTTCAGTTGTTAGAGATAATGACAGACATAATTATGGTGACCTTGTTAAGGTCATTCCTGGGTTGGGTGCAGATGCAACTTACCAAAGGTCAGAATTTACTCCAGAAACCTCATTGGTTGAATCAAAAACATTTGAAATTAACCTAGTTTCTAACGAGCCTCTTTTTGGTTCTTTAGATTGGACTCTAGGTGCTTTTTATATGGAACATGATATCGAAAATCATATTCGAGGCTACAGAGATAATAATCTTGATGGCGAAATAATGTACGAATGCAGCAGCCCTCTAGCTAACCCTGCAAACTGTTACGAACACGATTATGGTATTCCTGGGCGTTTTGATGTTTTTGGAGCAGAATGGGATTTTGTTACCGATGCTTTTCCTAGTAGAGAGTCATATTCTGTCTATGCTCAAACAACTTATAGCTTTAGTGATGATGTTCGTTTAGTTTCTGGACTGCGTTATTCTGAGGATACTTTTGATACAGATGTTACCAACTTTTTTAACGTAGAAACTTTTCAAGCAGCTGGAACTGTAGACAAGGTTACAGGCAAAGTTCTTGGAGAAATTGATCTTGCAGATGACACTATGGCTTATGTTTCTTTCACTAGAGGATTTAAACCTGGCGGAAGTAATTTAACATTTGGATTTACTGAAGAAGAAGATGCTGCATCTGGAACGCCTTTAGCTCCTGCAATGGTATTTCCAACCTACGAAAGTGAAACTATTGAAGCTTTAGAGTTTGGATTAAAAACTGACTTGATGGATGGAAGGGCTAGAGCAAATATTGCCTTATTTACTTATGATTATAAAAATCTTCAATTTCAAGCAACAGATCCCGATCCTTATAGAGGTGGAGTAGCTAATATTCCAGAATCAGAAATGTCGGGATTAGAGATTGAGTTTACAGCATTAATTTCAGATTCTTTGAGTATGGATATTAATCTAGCTTTTCTTAATTCAGAGGTCACATCTGACTATCAGGTTCTAGATAACGTGGATGCATATCAATACTTTTTTGGACAAGAAGATTTACGTTACGGCCTTAGAGAAAATGTAAAAGGTAATGAACTAGCGAAAAGCCCAGATTTCACAGCTGATATCAACATGGTTTATGAAACAGAGTTGTCTTCAGGTAGATTACTAACTGCAATTCTTCAATATGTTCATAGAGGAGAATTCCAACAGCGGGTTTCTAATAATTCATTAGTTGATGCTATAGATGCATATGATCTTCTTAACGTAACAACAAGATTAGAATTTCTCAACGAGGATTGGGGTGTAGACTTTAAATTACTTAATCTGACTGATGAAGATGGAGTGAATTCAAGTATGACTGATGTATTCGGAGTTGCTGCTACTGGTTTAGAGCTAATACCTCCTCGTCAATTTATGGTTCGTTTAAGTAGAAATTTCTAATAAGAATAACTTTTACCTCATACGAGTTAATACGAGATTATGTTATTATCAACTTAATCTCGTATATTTTTAAAAACACATGGAAAAACAATTTATTCAAGCAAAAGAGCTTTTAAAAGACTCTTTTCAACTTGCCTGGAAAGTATACGAAAGTGGATATAGACCAAATTACATAATAGGAGTTTGGAGAGGTGGTGCACCTATTGGCATTGCTGTTCAAGAATTTCTAGATGTCTTAGGTGTTAAATCTGATCACATAGCAATAAGAACTTCATATTACAATAATATTGGAAAACGTAATGATGAGGTTCAGATTTATGGACTAAATTACGTAATTAGAAAACTCGAATCAGAAGATTCATTACTAATTGTTGATGACGTGCATGACACAGGAATATCAATCCAAAAAATAATTTCAGACATCAAGGCGGCGTGCAAGAAGAATACTCCTGAAATAAAAATTGCAACACCTTACTTTAAACCACTTAAAAATAAGACTGATAGAGAGCCTGATTACTACCTTCATGAAACTGATCAGTGGCTTGTTTTCCCTCATGAGCTGCAAGGTTTAACTTTAGATGAGATTAAAGATAACAAACCCGAGCTTACTAGCTTGATTGATTCAATTACCCCTTTAATTGATAAATAAAGCATATTTTAAATATATAAAAAAGTTTTAAAGGAAAATTAATATGTCCAAATTTACTGCAAAAACAGCTGTTATAAGTGGTGGTGCAGAAGGTATAGGTTTTTCTATTGCTAAAGCGCTAGGCGATCAGAAGATGAACATTGTACTAACAGATATTAATGAAGAAAATCTTCAAAAAGCTTGTTTAGAACTTGAAGAAAATAAAGTTTCTGTATTGCCTGTTGTCCTCGATGTAGCCGAAGAAGACCAGTGGGAAGCAGTAGCACAAAAAGCATTAGCACGATTTGGAAAGATTCATATGGTGGTAAACAATGCTGGTGTTGGTGGAGAATCAGGCTCAATTGAAAGTCAAAATAAAAAAGGCTGGCAATGGGCGCTAGACGTTAACTTGATGGGAGTAGTCTATGGAGCCAAAGTAATGGTTCCATTGATAAAACAACATGATGAAGGTGGATGGGTTGTAAATGTTGCTTCAATGGCAGGCATGGGAGGCGTTCCTTATAGTGGAGCCTATACTGCGACCAAAGCTGCCGTAGTAGCGTTATCGGAAAGTTGGGCTGGAGAGCTTGAAAGTACTGGTATAAATGTTTCAGTTTTATGCCCGGCTTTTGTTCAAACACGTATTTATGATTCTGAAAGAAATCGTCCAGCTCAGTACAAGTCTGATGCTATACATTCAGATAATAAAAATAGTTTTCTAAATCGCGCTAAAGAAATGGTAAAAAATGGGATTGAAGTTTCCATTGTTGGAAAAAGAGTTGTTGAAGCTTTAAATGATGGTGAGTTCTATATATTCACACATCCTAACTACCATCCTATTTTAAAAAAACGCTCTACAGACATTGATGAAGCATTTAAAAAATCTTCAGAAAGTCCTCTCCTTCAGCATCTTATAAATCAAAAAATAGACATGCTTTGAGCAAAATAACTCAGCTCATATCAACTAAGATTTAGGCTGCATTAATAGATAAGCCGCAAAAGCACCTACAAATCCAAAACCAGATATTATTAAATAGTAAATCTGATAACCAAGTACTCCAGGAAATTGCTCTAGAAGAGGCGCACTAATTAACGGGAGATAGAATTCTGGAAAGTAACCAATCATTGAGATAACGCCAATTGCTAACCCTTTAGATTTATTGGGAATATTGCAACCAGCTAATGTAGCCCAGTAGACACCTCTTACTCCATAAGTCAAAAATCCAATCAACAATACAACAAGTATCATAGCTATAACTGATGAATTAGTAGGCAAAAATGCCATTATCCCAAGCGATAGAGATGCAGCTATTAAAAGTATGGAAAGAACTTTTTCTGGATTACTCCAATCGGCGATAAAACCAGCAGTAATTCCTCCAATAGGCCGCATCCACAACTTAGCAACCGTAATCGTTCCAACTGCAACTGCCGTTAAACCAAAATTTTGTTGAAGATAAGCTGAAAAAGAATAAGTTGCATAAAATAATTGATAGCCACAGACAATACAAATTGCACATAACCAGATTTCACGATGCTTTAAAATAGTTTTTAAATCTGCTACAAAATTACTATTTGTAATTTTTTTATCATTGTCATCAAAGTCATCAAGAAGCCAATAAACTAGTGGAGATACTACAAGCAAAACTCCTATATATAGATAAATAACCTGCTGTAATGCCATCCTTGTTGATTCAGATTCTTGACTGATTACATAGGCAAAAAGAGTTATAGCAATAGTAGCTAAAATAGCCTCTACTAAACCTCGGCCTCCATCTAGAATTCCAAAGAATTTGCCTTGTTGATCTTTTTTTGCAAGCATTGCTACCAACTTTATATGTGCAGACCAAAATGTAAGTCCAGTAGCAATACCCCAGGCTCCATAAATAACTAATAATGAAGCATACGAGGGCATTGTCGAAAACCAAATACCTATCAAAGCAGTTGCTAACAAAGAGTAGGCAAGTAATTTGCGCGATGAAAAGCGATCAGCTAGCCAACCACTTGGGATATAGCTAATCATAAAAATAAGACCAAGCATTGAGCTGCAATAACGTAACTGTGTCTGAGTTATCTCAAAAGATTCTAATATAGAAATCTCAAAGTTTTGTCTTAGATAAAGAAGTGGGTAGATGGCTCCAGCAGCAATAACAATAAGCGCGAGTTGACTATAACTTCGAAAAGCATCTGATTTAAATAATAGCAAAGAAAATCCTTATTTAGATTTATTGAACTAGTGTAGCCTTATTAAAAGGCAACGCCAAAAATATGCTTAACTAAAATTTATCTTGCATTACCTTAGCTATTAATGAGGTATTATTAACAAAGAAACATACATTTTTTATGGAGAAAGTTATGGTAGCAAGAATATTATCCGGTCTAGTTGGTGCAGTAATGCTTATTTCAGCTATAAATTGGATTATTGATCCAGTTGCAGCTGCAGCAGGCTTAGAAATTAAAGAAAGTTTAAAGGCTGTTGGTGGTGAAACTTTATTAGGAAAAAATACATTAATAGGCGATTTCACTTCTTTCTTTTTTACAGCTGGTATTTTGTCTTGTATTGGCTCTTATAAAAATGAACATGAATGGCTATATGGACCCTTAGTTCTATTAGGCTCAGCCGCTATATTTAGATTAATTGCAGGGGTTATGCACGGTACCGAAATTTTGGTTTCTGCAATAATATCAGAAGTACTTATTGCAATCATGCTTATTATTAGCATCAATTTAATGAAAAAATCTAAGAAAGAGTTAAATTAAAGTCAGGTATTAAATACTGGGCTTATATTGGAACAAGATAGGCTTAATATGATTAATAAAAAATTTGATATTATTATTCTCGGCGCAGGTGCAGCTGGCTTAATGGCGGCATTGACTGCAGCGCAAAGAAATAAAAGTGTTTTAATCTTAGAAAAATCTAATAAAGCTGGAAAGAAGATTTTAATGTCTGGTGGCGGCCGTTCAAATTTTACAAATCTGTATGTTGAAGCAGAAAATTTTCTTTCAAATAATCCACATTTTTGTAAATCAGCTCTTACAAGGTACACACCTGATGATTTTATAAATCTAGTTAAGAAGCACAGAATAGATTTTGAAGAAAAGAAACATCATCAATTATTTTGTATTAATTCATCAAAAGATATTCTTAATATGCTTTTAGAAGAGTGTACTGATTTAGGCGTAGAGATTCATATGGATGTAGAAACTGAAAAAGTAGAAAAGCTGCATGAAGAGGGCGATAAGACTTTATACGAAGTGACCTCAATTTTTAATAGCAAAACATCCTCAGATAAAACATTGCTTAATTGCAAATCTCTTATTGTCGCAACTGGGGCACTATCAATACCAACTCTAGGAGGTAGCGGTTTTGGATATGAATTGGCTAAGGACTTTGAATTACCATTAGTGCCAAGGCGAGCAAGCTTAGTTCCGTTTATGTTTTCTGATGAGATTAAAGACCTATGCGAAAGACTAACAGGTCTATCTGCACCAGTAGATATTATGAGCAATAATATTCATTTTGTAGAATCAATGTTATTTACTCACAGAGGATTAAGTGGGCCTGCAATTCTCCAAATTTCAAATTATTGGAACCCTGGAGATACTATTACGATTAACCTATTGCCAGAAATTGATGCTGCTATGATGCTAGTAAATAAAAAAGAAGAGCAGCCTAAAACTTCAATTAAAAAGCATTTAAGTGACTTATTGCCAAAGGCTCTAGTGCTCGAGTTAGAAGAAATGTCCTGGCCTGACTGTAAAGATCAAATGCTTGCCGAGATTAGCAATGAGAGGATTCAAAATATTGGTAATTTTCTAAATGCATGGATTTTAAAGCCAGCAACGACAGAGGGATATCGAACAGCTGAGGTAACACTTGGTGGAGTTGATACAGATGTAATTAATTCAAAAACAATGGAAACTAAAGATCACTCTGGATTATTTTTTATAGGTGAGGTTCTGGATGTAACAGGTCATTTAGGAGGCTATAACTTTCAATGGGCTTGGGCCTCAGGTTATAGTGCAGGGCAAGTGGCATAAAAGTTAGTTTTTTTAATTATTTCTAATAATAAAAAATAATATTACTTGAAAAAAATTACTATAAGGCTCACAATTCTTTCTGTGAAATTTTGGACTAGCAGATATCTTCTTCTATTAACTGGATTACTTTTTGTATTTTCAGTTTCTTTAGACCCTTTTAATCATGGGTTTTCTGAACATCATCATGAACTTGCAGAAGTAGAGTGCCAATTTTGTGAAAATGAAGTATTTGATACCAATCAATCTAAGTCTAAGTTAGCAAAAGTTTCGCATTTAAAAGTAATCAAAATTGAGATAAACCAATTATTTATCTCATACCTCCCAAAATATTCTCATTCAAGAGCTCCGCCAAAAAATTAAATACTGAATTTTTTTTTAATTTTTTTTGGAGTTTTTTTTATGAAACATTTATTTACAGCGCTTTTAACATTTAGCGCATTTACAAATTTTTTACATGCCGAGAGCATGGAAGAGGTTGTAGTAACATCCTCTTTTCTTGAATCAAGTAATATCAATAACCCTCTATACGTAATAGATGGTGATGATATCAATGACGGAGCAACTACTAGCTTAGGTGAAGCAGTTGATTCTTATTTAGGAGTCTCCATAGCAGACTATGGTTCTGCGGTTGGACAACCAATTATTAGAGGCATGTCTGGACCAAGGGTTAAAATCCTTAAAAATGGTATGGTCAACCGAGATGTATCTGGTCTTGGTGTAGATCACTTGAATGATCTTGATCTAAATGACGTTAAACAAATTGAGATTGTTAAAGGCCCATCTTCATTACTTTATGCAAATGGTTCAATCGGTGGAATTATCAATGTTGTTGATGATTGTATTGCAGAAATGGATTTTGCTGGATCAGAGTTTTCTGCAGGCTACGAAAAGCAATCTGTTAATGATGGCACTGCTCAAAACTTTAATTTTAAAGATAATCTAGGCGGCTTTAATATAAATTTTGGCTATTCAAAAATTGAATTAGGTAATTTTGATGTTCCAGATGAAGCTATCCTTCACGAAGAAGAAGAGCATGAGGGTGAAGAAGAGCATGAAGAAGAAAATTTAGGATTTGTTAATAACTCTGATTATCAAACAGAAGCAACAAAATTCGGCATTTCAAAAGCTGGAGATTGGGGTTACTTAGGATTCTCCGTTGATAATCTTGAAAGTGTTTACGGTATTCCATTTCATGGAGAAGAACATGAAGAAGAAGAGCATGAAGAAGAGCATGAAGAAGAAAGAATTTTTTCAACCACAGATTCTGAAAGCTTTACTATAAAAGGCTCATTTAACATGAATGGGGATTTAGTGAATAAAGTTGATTTCACTTTTCGTGATTCAGATTACATCTTAACTGAGGCTCATGCCGAAGAAGAGCATGATGAAGAAGAGCATGAAGAAGAAGAGCATGAAGAACATGAACCTACAAGCTTCATGAGCGCGTCTACTGAATACGGTGCAATTTTTGATCTATCTAACGACAATATGACTCAAAAAGTCGTATTTAATGTTCTTGATGAAGATTCATCAATTATCGGCGAAGAAGCTTTTATGAATCCTGCTACAAGTGAAGAATTCACACTCGGATATTTCATGAGTAAAGACATAGGAATGTATAACGTCGACTTTGGTTTCAGAATGGATCAAATTGAAAGGTCTGGAAGCGTAACTGATGAAGATCATGGAGATATCGACTATTACAATATAGATGATACGACTAATAGTTTTGCTGTAGCTTTAGGAAGAAGCTTAAGTGATAACTTAGATATAAATCTTGGTTTTGCTAGTGTTGAAAGATTACCTTCAGTTATTGAGCTCTTTATGAATGGACCTCATTTAGCTACCGGAAGACTTGAAGTTGGAAATCCTAATCTAAAAAGTGAAACATCAAATAATTTTGATGTTACTTTTGATTATGACAATGGAGACTTTTTTGCTTATGCAAGTTTTTATATAAACGAAGTCGATAACTACATTACTTTAATGGATGAAGACGAGGATCATGATGAAGACCACGGAGATGAAGACCATGGAGATGATCACGGAGAGTCAGATGATCACGGAAACTTAATCCACTCATTTTATGTTCAAGAAAATGCTGAATTTATTGGTTATGAATTAGAATTTGGAAGAACTGTTAATCTTGCATCTGGAGATTTAACTTACTCATTTGGAAGAGATCAAGTGAATGCGGAGTTTGCTGACGGACACAATGTGCCAAGAATTAATCCAGCAAGGAATGTATATTCTTTATCTTATGAACAAAATGATACTGTTTTTAAAATTAACCTGAAAAGTGTCGAAAGACAGAATGATTTTGGTGAAGGTGAGACTGCTACAGATTCTTATCGTATGCTCGATACTCGAGTAACAAAAACATTTAGTGTTAATGATAAAAGCAATATGAAAGTTACTTTATTTGCAAATAATTTGCTTGATGATGTAGCTAGAAATCATTCATCTTTTGTCAAGGGTCCAGTTCCATTACCGGGAAGAAATGTTGGTGTTAAATTTAATCTAACTTTTTAGATTTTAATTTAAATAACAAATAATTATAGGGAAGCTAAATTTATAGCTTCCCTATTTTTTTAACGTATTAATAAAAAATATGGCACAATTCAATCAAATGTCAGTTAAATCACAATTAAGAACAGATAAGTATGCAGCTTCTTTGTCTTTCATATGCGCGCTTCATTGTTTACTTGCGCCATCATTCTTTATCTTAACTTCAGGTTTTTTTGCACTTTCAATAGATAATGAATTTATTCATAATTTTATTTTGTTTCTAGCCATCCCTATTAGCTCATATGCATTAATTGCTGGTTATAGAAATCATAAAACTCTTAACTTTTTATTTATAGGCTTTGCAGGCTTGTTCATGTTAATCTCTGCGATTATCTTCAATGGAATTCTTTTTGAAGAATTAGGCGAAAAAGCATTAACCTTTTTAGGGTCAGTACTCGTTATTTATTCTCACTATAAGAATTATCAAACATGTAAGAATATAGATTGCTCTTGCCATGAATAATAAAAACTGTCATTTATAAAATCAATCTGTCACCATAGCTTTATGGATATTGACGGTATTAATTACACAGATAAATATATAAAAGAAATACTTTCTGAAGTTAAGACTATTGCTGTAGTGGGCGCAAGCTCTAATCCAGATCGAGATAGCTATAAGGTTGTAGAATCGTTAGTGGCACATGGCTATAAAGTATTTCCAGTTAATCCTAATGAAAAAGATAGCTCTATTCTAGGGCTAAACTTCTACTCTAATTTAAAGTCAATTCAGGATTCTATCGATATGGTAGATATATTCCGTTTACCAAATGCTGTTATGGGCATTACTCAAGAGGCTATTGAGATCAATGCTAAAGTTATATGGATGCAACTTGATATTATTAATCATGAGGCAGCAAATCTTGCCAAAGCCGCTGGTTTAAAAGTTGTTATGGATAGATGCCCTAAAATAGAATTCAAGAAATTAAATTGGACTAGTAAGACTAATTAGCTTTAAATAATATATATGGAAGTTGAAAATATACTGCTAAAAGATAATGTTGATAAGGGTATTCTTCGTCTCACCCTCAATAATTCAAAACATCAAAATACTTTGTCAGAAGCAATGATGGAGTCCTTAAAAAAAGAACTTTTAGACGTTGCAACCAATGAATCCATTAGGGTGGTTATTTTAGCTGCAGATGGACCTATTTTTTGTGCAGGACATGATCTAAAAGAGATAACTGAAGCACGAAATAATGAAGACTTGGGACATGCTTACTTTGAAAATTTATTTAGTACTTGCTCAGAAGTAATGCAATTAATTGTTAATAACCCCAAACCAATTATTGCTGAAATAAATGGAATTGCTACTGCTGCTGGATGTCAGCTTGTTGCAAGCTGTGATCTTGCTATTGCTTCTGATGAAGCAAAGTTTGCTACTCCTGGGGTAAATATAGGTTTATTCTGCTCAACTCCAATGGTTGCATTATCAAGAAACATATCTAACAAACATGCAATGGAAATGCTCCTTACAGGAGATATGATAGATGCAAAAAAAGCTACAGATATTGGTTTAATTAATAATAATGTAAGCAGCAAAAATTTAATGCAAGAAACATTAACATTAGCTAAAAAAGTTGCGAGCAAATCTTCTATGACTCTCAAAGTAGGAAAACAAGCTTTCTATGTCCAATCTTCATTAGAGTTATCTGAAGCTTATAAATACACCTCTAAAGTAATGTTAGACAATATTTTAAAAGATGATGCAAAAGAGGGCATAGAGGCATTTATTGATAAACGTGATCCTAAGTGGAAAGATAAATAAAAAATGAAATTCAAGTCAGGCGATCAAGGAAATATATTTTATAAATCTTCAAACCCCTTTGAGTTCTATGACATTTTTAATGGAAAGAATGAAAAAAACCAAGAGGTTTTTGGCACACTGGTTTTTCCTGAAACTAAGAAAGACACATATCCTCTTGTTATCTGTATGCATGGAAGCATGGGTTGGGCTATGTCATCTCATGATCATTCAGTCAATTTCTTAGAAAATGGTTTTGCTATATTCAAAGTTCAAAGCTTTGAATCAAGAAATGTTACCTCTATTGTTGAAGATCAAGTCCAGGTCACAGTTGCAACTGCTCAAACAGACTGTTTTGAAGCATTAAAAATTTTATCAAATCATCCTGATATAGAACCAAATAATATATTTATTGCTGGATGGAGTTTTGGGGGTTCAACTGCAATCTATTCCGCATGGGAGCCTATTGCAGAAAAACTTGCTCCTGATGGAGAAAGATTTAAAGCATTCTTAGCTTTTTACCCTGGAGCTTATATGTGGCCTGAAGAAATGCGATGGAGTTCAAGACCAATATTAAGTCTTATCGGGACTGATGATGACTATACACCTGCAAGCCTACTTGAGGAATTATCTCCAGCTATTAATAAAGCTGGAGGAAATAGCTCAGTTATTTTATACCAAGACAGTCATCATAGTTTTGACAGAGTGGATCCTGTTGCTTACTTACCCAATGCTGTGGCTTTGAGTAAACAGCATAGTGTAATTAAAAAAGATGGCTATCAATATTTTGATGGATCTGATGGAGTTAGATATGAAATGAATACCCCAGAGGAAAGAATTAAATTAATTCAGTCAGGCTTAGCACCTATTGGTGCGCATCTTGGTTGTAATTGGAAAGCTAGAAAAAAATCTATGAAGGATAGTTTAAATTTTCTTATAGAAAATCTTAGTGATTAGCTCTTTTAGTTGAAGCTAATACAAGGAGCCCGGCTGCGACCCCCATATTTTTATAAAAATTTTGAGCTTCATGTGCTTGAATATCTCCATATAAATTCCAAAAATCATGAATAAAAACATTTATCAGCATAGTCAGAATAAATAAAAGAATTGAGCTAATTTGCACATACTTTCCAAAAATTAAGAAAAGACCTAACCCAATTTCTATTAGAATTGTGAGCGGTAAGGAGATTATTGCAAAAGGGACTCCTTTGGCAGCTAACAAGATAAGGTTATCAGAGTAGGTAAATATTTTACCTAATCCAGGCAATAAAAAGTAAATGCCAAGCAGTCCTCTTCCTAAAGCAAATATAAGATTATTAAGTTTCACGCTATCCATCTTTTTATAATATCTTAAAACTAGTAAATCTATTAAAATATTATTTAAAAAGGAATATTAATGAAGATCTTAGATAAAAGAGTGGTTGTCACTGGAGCTGCTAGTGGAATAGGAAAGGCCTTATCAATAGCATTTAATAAAGCTGGAGCCAAGTCGCTTGTTTGCGTTGATATGAATTTAGAAGGGGCTAAAGAGACTGCAGAACTAGTAGGTGGTATAGCAGTCCAAGCTAATGTAGCCAAAGAAGATGAGATTATTAATGTTATTGAAGAGGCTAATAAATTTTCTGGCGGCATAGATATTTTTTGTTCAAATGCTGGTATTGGTGGTGTTCCTGGTTTTTTTGAAGCTGAAGTAGAGGATTGGCAAAAAATATGGGAAATTAATGTTCAGTCTCACATTCATGCTGCTAAACACGTACTTCCACAGATGTTAGAAAGAGGGGATGGCTATTTAGTTAATACCTCATCAGCTGCAGGGCTATTAACCCAGCTTGGAGCAGCCGGTTATGCAGTAACTAAATCAGCAGCTGTTAGTTTTGCAGAGTGGATAAAAATAACTTATGGAAATAAAGGTATAGGAGTGTCCTGTTTATGCCCTCAGGCAGTTAGGACAGCAATGACTGCTGGTGGAGCAGGTGTAGCAGGTGTTGATGGAATGTTGGAGCCCGATGTTGTAGCTAATGACGTATTAAAGGCAATAGAAGAAGAAACTTTCTTGGTTCTTCCTCATGAAGAAGTTGCTGAATATGTTAAAAGAAAAGCAAACGATAGAGATAGATGGATTTCTGGCATGCAAAGACTTCAAGTTCAATTTGAAGATTTTTTAATGCCTGGTAAAGAAAAAGATTAAATAAATATTTAGATAATATTTTTTCTAGATGCTAAATTATTAAAAATGTCACAACAAACACATGGTCGACTAATGATAGATATCGAAGGGATATCTTTATCAGAGGATGACATCTATTTATTAAAAAATCCCAATATAGGAGGAATAATTCTATTTGAAAGAAACTTTGAGTCTCGTGATCAAATATTATCTTTATGTTCTGATATTAAAAGTATTAATAAAGAAATACTTATAGCTGTGGATCATGAGGGAGGTCGAGTTCAACGCTTTAAAGAGGATTTCACTCATATTCCATCGATGCAATCTTTAGGAGATTTTGTTAAAAAAAATCCTAGTCAAGGATTAAAGCTTTCAGAAGAAATTGGTTGGCTTCTTGCTTCAGAGTTAATTTCGTCTGGAATAGATATCAGTTTTGCTCCTGTTTTGGATCTAGATAGAGATAAAAGCTCTATCATTGGCAATAGATCATTCGGCGATGACCCTCAACTAGTGATTGATACATCAGAAGCTCTAATTAAGGGCATGAATGATGCAGGTATGGCTGCTACTGGAAAACATTTCCCAGGTCACGGCGGTGTAGTTGAGGACAGCCATCTTGAGGCGCCTCAAGATTTAAGAGAATTAGAAGAATTGTTTAAACATGATCTAAAACCTTACATAATCCTTCAAGATTCGCTTAAAGGCATTATGTCAGCCCATTTAACCTTCCCAAAAATTGATCCCGATATAGTAAGTTTTTCATTTTTTTGGCTCACTGTCGTCCTTCGTCAGCAATTAGGTTTTAATGGTGTTATTTTTAGTGATGATCTATCAATGAAAGGAGCTGACGTTGCTGGCAGTTATTCTGAGAAAGCGAGGATGGCCTTGGAGGCAGGATGCGATATGATATTAGTTTGTAATAACAGAAAAGGCTCCAAAGAGGTGATAAAATATCTCGAAGAAAATAAAGTACCAAGAACATCAAAAATAACTACTATGCTAAAGACTAATGAAATTAATTGGAATGATCTCAAAAGCCATCCCAGAAGAATAAGTGCAATATCTATGATTAAAGAGATAGGATTAATTTAATGGATTATGTTCCTTTAGCAGTCCCATTTTTTCTCTTAGCTATATTGCTAGAATTTATATTTGGTTGGCTTAAAAATAAAAATACCTATCGCCTAAATGATACTGTCAGCAGTCTTTTTATGGGCTCTTTAAGCACTGCATCAAAAATAGTTCTTATTGGTGTTGGCGGAGCAGTTTTTTACGCTATTGAAACTCATTATGCACTCTGGAGAATGGATGATAGTCTTCTTATAACCTGGATTTTTGCTTTTGTTGCCTATGATCTTTGTTATTATTGTTTTCATAGAATAGGCCATGAACGTCAAATATTTTGGGCATCTCATGTTGCTCATCATCAAAGTGAAGACTACAACTTATCGACAGCATTAAGGCAAACGAGCAGTAGTTTTTTATTAAATTGGATTTTTTATGTACCTTTATTTTTAATAGGAGTTCCTGCAAAAGTTTTTGTAAGTGTTGCTTCAGTAAATTTAATTTATCAGTTTTGGGTGCATAGTCAGCACATCCCTAAACTTGGCTGGTATGAATTATTTTTTGTTTCTCCTTCAAATCATAGAGTTCATCATGCAACTAATGATATATATATAGATAAAAATTATGGTGGAGTTTTTATTATTTGGGATAGGATGTTTGGAACCTTTCAAGAAGAGCAAGATGATGAGCCTTGTGTCTATGGCATAAGAGGACCAATTAGATCTTTTAACCCTTTATGGGCAAACATTCATATTTATCTTGGTATCGCCAAAGATTTCTTTCGAACAAAAAAATTTAAAGATAAACTCCATGTCTTGGTTGCAAGAACTGGGTGGCAGCCTGAGGATGTAGCTAAAAAATTTCCATCCAAAGAATATAATCCAAAAACTTACATTAAGTTTGATCCAATAGTAAGCAAACTAATAAGTTTTTATGGATTTCTCCAATTAATTGTCCTTGCAATTGTTGGACCTCTTATTATTGAATACGGATCTTCAAATTACATCTTAGGTCTTATATATGTAGGCATGTTAGTTTTTACGATGGTTTCTACTTCAAGATGGTTAGAAGGAAGATCTGCAATGTATATGGAAATTTCAAGACTATTTATTTTTACAATAATTGGAGTTGTAGGAACTCAATACTCTCAAAGCTATGATGCAGCAATTTTTCTATTGATATATACCATTATTAATTTTGTGGCACTTCCTTTTTTAGGTAAGGTCTCCAATAATCAAAACACTGTATATCAGCATGGGTGAGACTAAAAATAAGAATAAAACAGATGGTAGATTAGAAAGAAGTAAAAAAAGTAGGGACCTTATTATTAAAGCCATGCGCGACCTCATTGATGAAGGTATATTAAGTCCAACAGCCCAGCAAGTGGCAGAAACTGCTCAGGTAGGGATAAGAACAGTCTTTCGTCATGCCAATGACATGGAAACTCTTTTCAAGCTCATCACTAAGGCCAATACTAAAAGGCGCACTAAGTATTTTTTGAAAGCCAGTTCGAGTGGAAGTCTTGAAGAAAGAATTGAGAAACTTGCTGATTCAAGAGCAGAAGGGTACAAAGAAATGCAAAATTTTATTTTAGCTACTGCATCCTCACAATGGAGGTATAAATTTCTTCATAATCAGTATAAGAAGACCATAAAAAAACTAAAAAAAAATCTTCATGAATGGTTGCCTGAAATGTCCAAGCTAAGCGATGAAAAACAAGAAATGATTGAAGCGATTATGTCTTTTGAATTTTGGTATAGACTTAAAATCCATCAAAATAACTCAAGTAAAAAAACTATTGAGATAATTACAAATCAAACTAAAGCATTATTTAAATAACATATTAATATTTTTATAATAATGTCGTTATAATTTTTATATAAATTGAAGGGGATAGTATGAAAGAATTTTTTAGAATGTTAGGGGAACTTAAATATATGATCCCAGTTTTGAGATATAAATGGCCACATCCTGATAGCAATGCATCCTTAGCTCATACCTTTCAGGATTCAACTGAAAAATTTGCAGAGCGTCCCTTTGTTTACTTTGAAAATGAAACTTGGACATACTCTCAGGCTAACAAGGCGGCCAATAGTTTTGCGAGGTATCTTGTAAAAAATGGCGTGCAGCATGGCGACAGAGTTGTACTTTTTATGGAAAATCGTCCTTATTATGTAATTTCACTTCTTGCATTAAATAAAATAGGAGCTATAGGTGTTCTAATTAATACAAGTTTGACAGGTGATCCTTTAATCCACTGCATAAATTCGTCTGATTCTATAAAGTGCATAGTTGGAGCTGAAAGAGCTAAGCCTTTAGAGGATGTGCTAGACCAAATTAATATTTCAAATAAAGATGATCTTTTATGGGTTGAAGATAATAAAGATTATGGTCTCCCAGTCTGGGCAACAGATTTAAAAAGTAACCTAGATTTTGCTGATGATGAGAATCTAGAGGAAACTAATTTAGTTACATCTAAAGATACTGCATGTTATATATTTACTTCTGGTACCACCGGAGTGCCAAAAGCTGCCGTCTTACCAAATCGTAAACTTATTGCAGCTGCAGTAAATATCACCAAAGCAGGCTATAGAATAAATCATGAAGATTGTATGTATAACTGCCTGCCTTTATATCATTCAACAGGGTTAATGCTTGGTTTATGTGGAGCTATACATGTAGGCGCTTCATCATTTATAAAAAGAAAATTTTCTGCCTCTTCTTTTTGGACAGATGCCCATAAATACAATACAACAGCATTTGTATATATTGGTGAGTTATGTAGATACCTTGATAATCAAGAGCCCTCTGAAGCTGAAAAGAATAATCCAATAAAAAGTATGGTTGGCAATGGTCTTAGGCCTGATGTTTGGGACTCTTTTAAAGATAGATTTGATGTAGACAGAATAATTGAAATTTATGGAGCAAGTGAAGGAAATGCTCTATTTATGAATCTTTTTAATAAAAATAAGACTATAGGTATGACAAGTGCTGATGTTGCTTTACTCGAATATGATGTTGCTGAAGATGAAATTCTTAAAAATGAAGATGGGTATTGTAAAAAGATTTCTAATCATGAGCCTGGCCTGCTAGCTATAGAGATTGGACCAAATGCAGTCTTTAATGGTTATACGGATAAAGACGCAAGTGAAAAGAAAATTCTGCGCAATGTATTTAAAGATGGAGATGCTTGGTTTAACACGGGTGATCTTATTAAAACAGTTGATGTTGGATTTGCTTTTGGAAAAGAACACTATCAATTCGTAGACAGAGTTGGTGATACTTTTAGATGGAGATCAGAAAATGTTTCAACTAATGAGGTTGGTGAGATATTAAATGGTTTTACGGATGTAAATATGTCGAATGTTTATGGTGTTGAAGTTCCAGGTTGTGAGGGTCGTGCTGGCATGGCCGCCTTTAGCCTTGAAGATGTAAAAAACTTTAATTGGAACGCATTTTCTGAGCACGTAGAAAATAATTTGCCAAAATATGCTCGCCCTGTTTTTATAAGAATTATCCAGGAAATGGATACTACAGGAACTTTTAAATTAAAGAAAAATGAATTAAGAGACGAGTCATTTGATTTAAATAAAGTAAGTGACATAGTTTATTGTTTAAAACCATCTTCAAATACCTATGAATTACTTGATCAAGATTGGTTAAACAAGATTAATTCTTGTGAAGCAGGTTATTAATAATTAAAAATTTAAAAGGGGAATTTTATGAGTGAAAGAAATTTTGATGTAGTTATTTATGGAGCAACTGGCTTTACTGGAAAGCTGGTCGTTGAATATATGTTAAATCAATATGGTGATGATAATAGTATTTCATGGGCCATGGCAGGTAGAAGTCATGAGAAACTAATAGCAGTTAGAGACAGCCTAAATGTCCCCGAAGAAGTGCCTTTATTAATTGTAGATAGCGATGATAAAGCAAGTATTACAGATATGGTTAAACAGACTAAATGTGTTTTAACTACAGTAGGTCCTTATCAGCTCTATGGAGACGATATTGTTGGAGAATGCGCAGCTTTAGGTACTGATTATGTTGATTTATGTGGAGAACCTGGATGGATGCATGAAAAGATAGAAGCCCATAGTGAAGCTGCAAAGGCTTCAGGAGCAAGAATTATCTTCTCATGTGGTTTCGACAGTATTCCATTTGATTTAGGCGTTTTCTTTCTTCAAAAAGAAGTAATTAAGAAATTTGGAAAGCCTGCGGCTAATGTTAGAGGAAGAGTGAGAGCTATGAATGGTGAATTCTCTGGAGGAACAGCAGCTTCAATGGCAGCGACTATGAGCTCATTAAAAAATAAGCCTGAACTTTTTGAAATTTTAGTAAACCCATTTGCATTATCTAATGGTTTTTCAGGTCCTGAGCAGCCAGCAGATAGCAAGCCTATATTTGATGAAAAACTTGATACCTGGGTAGCTCCATTTTTTATGGCACCTATAAATACAAAAAATATTCATAGATCAAATGTATTAATGAATCACTTTTATGGTGAAGATTTTTGTTACAACGAAATGTGGATTCAAGGTCCTGGGGACGAAGGTAAAGCTGCAGCTGATTTTATCTCAAGCATTAATCCTTTGGGTGATGCGCCTAAACCAGGCGAGGGACCTTCAAGAGAATCAAGAGAAAATGGAAATTATGATATTTTATTTTGTGGGGATATAGAAAATCAAAGCATTCATGTGTCTGTTGCAGGAGATATGGACCCAGGCTATGGATCAACATCTAAGATGATTCTTGAAAGCGCCCTTTGTTTAGTTAATGACTGTCCAGAACTAGTGGGAGGTATATACACACCTGCCCCTTCAATGGGTATGAAATTAATTGAAAGGCTTGAAGCCAAAGCCGGACTTACATTTAAAATTGAAGATTAATGATTCAAGAGAATATTAAAAAGTGGCATGACCATACTCATGGAAATTTTCCAGGTGGTCTAGACGTCTTGCTTGCTGATGACATTGTTTTTTACTCACCTGTCGTCTTTACACCCCAAGAAGGCAAAGACCTTGCTAAGTTATATCTAATGGCTGCAGGGAACACTTTTGGAGGAGATGATGCCAAAAAGAGTGGAGGCCTAGGAGATTCTAGTTTTAAATATACCAAAGAAGTTTTAAGTGGAAATCAGGCAATTCTTGAGTTTGAAACCACAATAGAAGGCAAATATGTAAATGGCGTTGATATTATTACTTTTAATGACGAGGGAAAGATTTCAGAATTTAAAGTAATGATAAGACCATTACAAGCTGTGAATATTATTCATATGCAGATGCAGAGGATGTTAGAAGAATTAGCATAATGAGTAAATTTATTATTTACCATAATCCTAGATGTAGTAAATCCAGAGAAGCTTTAGAGATTATTCGTCAAAATAATTTGGACCATCAAATTAAATTATATTTAGAAGACCCTCTTACATCTAAAGAGCTAGAAAGTATTCTTTTAAAATTACAAATGCAACCAAGAGAATTACTGAGAAAGGGCGAGAATGATTATAAGTTAAATAATTTGTCCGACCTCAAGCATTCTGATCAGGATATTATTAATTTTATGATTAAGTTTCCAAAATTAATTGAAAGACCAATTATAATTAAAGAAGAAAAAGCAGTTTTAGGAAGACCTCCTGAAAATATTAATAATTTGTTTTAATAGTGAAAATAATTTATGACAATCGGATCCAATTTTAAACTACCTTGTGGCGTTACATTAAAGAACAGGCTCTGCAAAGCAGCTATGACTGAGGGCATTGCTGATTCAAATAATTTTGCAACCCAAAGGCATATTAATCTTTATAAAAAGTGGGCCTCAGGAGGAGCTGGCATTTTATTATCTGGAAATGTTCAGGTTGATAAAAGATATCTAGAGGGCCCCGGAAACGTTGCAATAGAAAAAGAAACATATCTTGATCAAATAGATAATTTAAAAAAATGGGCTGAAGCGGGTACAAAAAATAATACTCAATTTTGGATGCAAATAAGTCATGCTGGGCGCCAAACGCCAGGAGCAATAAATCCTAATCCTTTATCTCCATCTTCTGTTCAGCTAAAAATACCTGGTGCTAATTATGGAATTCCAACACCTATGTCAGTTGATGATATTGAGGATGTAATTCAAAGATTTGTCTTTGTAGCAAAAATTGCAAAAGAAACTGGTTTTACTGGTATTCAGTTGCATTCTGCACATGGTTATCTACTCTCACAATTTCTTTCACCAGATATCAATCTAAGAGATGATGAATGGGGTGGTTCTATCAGAAACAGATCCAGGCTTATGCTAAGAATTATTGAAGGCTGTCGCGCTGAATTGGGTAATGATTTTCCAATAGCTGTTAAGTTAAATTCTGCTGATTTTCAAAAAGGTGGTTTTAGTGATTTAGATTCAATAAAAGTTGCTAAATTATTAGATGACGCAGGAGTTGATGTTATTGAAATTTCAGGTGGAACATATGAACAACCTCGTTTACTTGGATTAGATGATGTAAGTGTTAATAAAGAGCGAAGTGAAATAAGAAAGCCAAGCACTATTGCCAGAGAAGCATATTTTTTAAATTATGCAGAAAAAATACAAAAAGCTATTAATATTCCTTTAATGGTAACAGGTGGATTTCGAACTTCAGCTGGAATGAATGCTGCATTAAATGCAAAAGCCTGCGATTTGATAGGTGTAGGAAGGCCCCTATGTGCTGAACCATTAGTATTAAATGATTTGCTGGCTGGCTCTATTCAAGAGTTACCATCCTATGAAAAATCCCTTCAAATTGGTAAATGGTGGCTGTCACCTCATAGTCCATTTTTAATTATTCAAGCCCTTAATGCTTTCTCTCAGCAGGCTTGGTTTTATATACAAATCAAGAGAATGGGAGATAATTTGGCCCCTAATTTAAAACTACCAATTTTCAAAGCATATAAAGAAAATAAAAAGCTTGAAAAAGTAATGATTAAGGAATTAAGCTAAGCATATTTATAGACTTATAGGATAAATTTATGAACAATATTGATCCATCAGCATACATTTCGTTTGGTTCTAGAATTAGAAAATCACCATTTTATAATTCAACAAGAAAATATGGAGCCAAAGCTTTTACTATTTACAACCATATGTATATGCCAACGGTTTATACAAGTGCAGAAGAAGAATACTCTAGCCTAATTAATGATGTCACTATGTGGGACGTTGCAGCTGAAAGACAAATTGAAATTAATGGTCCCGATGCTTATGCATTTGTAAGAACTTTAACTCCTCGTAATCTTGAAAAATGTGAAATTGGGCATTGTTTATATGTTCTTTTAACAGGTGAAGATGGGGGGATTATGAATGATGCAGTTTTATTGAGACTTCAACCAGACCAGTTCTGGATTTCACCTGGAGATAGTGATGTACTGTTATGGTTGCAAGGAGCTGCAATTAATTCAGGCATGGATGTAAATGTTTTTGAACCAGATGCATCTCCTTTACAAATAGGTGGACCTAAAGCTCACCTATTGATTGAAAAGTTATTTGATGAAGAGCACAAAAATGTAGGTTATTACAGAGCAAGAGAAACATCATTGCAGGGTATACCTCTAGTGCTTGGAAGAACCGGATGGAGTGGAGAGATAAGCTATGAACTTTACTTAAGAGATCGTAAGCTCGGTGATCAGCTTTGGGAAATAGTGCGAGAAGCTGGTTTAGAATTTAATATAGTTCCAATAGCGCCCAATTCTATAAGAAGCATTGAAGGCGGCTTGCTATCATATGCATCAGATATTCTAAGAGAGGACAATCCTTTTACTATAGGCCTCGATAGATTAGTTGATACAGAGCAATCAATCGATTTTATTGGCAAATCTGCTCTTAAGAAAATAAAAGAAGAGGGTATCAAAAGAAAATTAGTAGGTATCGTTGTTGATGGAGATCCAATCAAAAGTCCTCCTGAACAGTTTTGGCCAGTTACAGATAATGATCTAAAAATAGGTCATGTCTCAAGATGCATTTTTTCACCAAGATTGAATAAGAATATTGGTTTTGCAAATGTTCCTATAGAATATAGTGAAATAGATTCAAATTTTCCAGTAGTAACTCCAGATGGTCAAAGAAATGCAACTGTTTGTAAATGGCCTTGGTTTCCTGCTGAAAGAATAAATAAAAAAACTTAAAATATTATTATGAATAAACTACTCTTAATTCTCCTTCTCTCACCAACAGTTTTTGCAGATAATCTGGTTATTGAGGATTTTGAGAATAATAGAGCTCAATGGGATGCTGTCTCAGACCAAGTTATGGGCGGACTCTCAGAGATTAAATTTACAAAACTATCTGATGAAGATATTAATTTTTATAGACTAGAAGGTGAAGTTAGCACAAAAAATAATGGCGGCTTTATTCAATTTAGATCAAGAGTTGATGCAGGTTCAGATGATTATGAAGGGGTGAGAATTAAAACAAGAGGAAATGGTGAGGTTTATGAGATTCATCTTAGAACTCCTGCAACATTTCTACCTTGGCAATATTACAAGGCTACCTTTACTGCCAATGACAATTGGGAAATTTTAGATATTCCTTTTACTTCTTTTCAAAGAGTTGGTCCTGCTTACGTTCCACGCAAAGTTAAATCTTCAAAGGTAAACTGGATTGCTGTTGTAGCTTATGGAAAAGATTTTTACGCAGAAGTTGATTTAGCTAAAATCGAACTTTATTAATATATTTAATGTTCTCTGAACTTGATCGTGCATTTATGCAGGAAGCTATTGAGCTTGCAAAAGAAGCAGAATTAAATGATGAAGTGCCTGTTGGAGCTGTAATAACTTTAGATAATAAAATTATTGGAAGAGGTTTTAATCAAGTTATTTCTCTAACTGATGTCACAGCTCATGCTGAAATTCTTGCCATAAAAGATGCCAGTAAAACAATAAATAACTACAGACTTAAAAATACTTGCATGTATGTAACTTTAGAGCCTTGCCACATGTGCGCTAAGGCTTTAATTGACGCAAGAGTATCAAAACTTATATTTTCTACCTTTGAACCAAAATCTGGAGCAATTACATCTATAGATAATCTTTACGAAAAGCCATTTAATCATAATATTGAATATCAGCATGGCCTATTGCAGGCTGAGAGCAGCAAAATCTTAAAAGAATTTTTTAAAGCAAGAAGAAATTAACTCTTTAACTCTACCCAGACAGGACAATGGTCTGATGGTTTTTCCATGGCTCTAGCTCCATGATCTATTCCAACAGCTTTTATACCATCCACAAGGTTATTTGAAAGCATTATATGATCAATTCTAAGGCCTCTCTTGGGATTATCATCAAACATCCTTGACCTATAGTCGAACCATGAATAAATTGTGGATTCTTCAGGGTGAATGCACCTCCAAGAATCTTGAAAGCCTAAATTTTTTATACTATTCCACATTTCACGCTCTTGAGGCTGAAATGAAGTCTTACCATCTCTCAACCATCGCTTCATATTTGGCTCTCCAATACCTATATCTATATCCTCTGGAGCAACATTAAAGTCCCCCATAACAACAAGATTTTGTTCTTTTTTCTGGAGTTTGCTTATATGTTTATGTAAGTCATCATAGTATTTTATTTTTTTTGGGAATTTACTTTCATGATGAATGCTTTCTCCTTGGGGGAAATATCCATTCATAATTACAATTTTCGACTTCCCAAATTCATAAGTGCATTGAATGAAACGTTTTTGATCTTCCTCAGTATCACCAACAAAACCTTTTTGAGTTTGTAATGGCTTCTTCTTGCTGAGTAATGCTACTCCATAATGACCTTTTTGGCCCCAGTACTCAGTGTGATAACCAATCTCCTCTATTACTTCTAATGGAAAGTCAGGATCATTTACTTTTGTTTCTTGTAATCCAATAACATCCGGCTTTATTACATCTCTTATATACTCTAATTGATGAGGTCTTGCTCTTATACTATTAATATTAAAGGAAACTATTAACATAATTATTGACCTAGTTTAGTGATTAAAATTTTATCGTTTAAGTATATATAGTCAGCAATAATATTAGCAGTCTCTTGCAACAAATAATCACTATCCATATCAATATCTAAATCTTTTTCATCCTTTTCTTTATTAAAATCTTCCATATCTGAGTATGTTTCAAATCTAGTAAGACCAACATTTTCTCTTCGTGTGTTTTCAATGTCAAAAATCCAATCTTTTCTTTCTGCCTTTTCTTTTTTTCTATTATCAATATTGAGACTCAATTCTTTTTTATTTTTTACAAGGTCATATCTCTCTCTTAGATTCAGAATATATTTCATATTAGGGCTTTCATTTAAGCGATTTAGATGAGATTTTTTTACAGCTGCAAGAATATCCTCATCAATATCAAAAGTTCTATATCTAACAGGCGGTATCGTGTCCCAGGGCAAAGATAGGTATAAAGAACTTTCACCACTTGTCTCAATATCCCAAGATGATGGCAATTCAATATCTGGGGTTACTCCTTTATTTTGAGTACTTTCTCCAGTAACTCTATAAAACTTAGATTCAGTAATTTTGATTTGACCAGATGTTAAAGTATCCAAAGCTTGTACAGTTCCTTTTCCAAAGGTCCTATGTCCAACAACTAGTCCTCTTTGATAGTCTTGAATAGCGCCAGCAAATATTTCCGATGCAGAAGCAGAGCCTCTATCAACTAGAACAGCTACAGGTTTTTTCCATGCTTGCTTTGCATAGTAGTCTCCCCAAGATCCTATTTTCCCTGAATTTTGTTTAACTTGAACTGTCGCGCCTGATGAAGTGAATAGGCCTGTAAGCTTATTGGCTTCAAGCAAAGAACCACCAGAATTTCCTCTCAGATCAATTATTACCGCATCTACAGAATTTTTATTGAAGTCTTTTAATATCTTTTTAACATCATTGCTGCTGCTCTTGTAATTTGGATCTCTATTTCGATAAGCCTCAAAATCAATATAAAATGTAGGTAAATCGATTATTCCAATTTTATATTCTTGATCCATTATTTTTACTGAATGAACTTTTGATTTTGCAGCTCTATCTTCTAACTTAATTTCTTCTCTAATAAGATTTACAACTTTTCTATTACTATTATCTTCAGAATTTGAAGGTATAAACTCAATATCTAAGCTTGAGCCCGATTTGCCTCTAATTAAATCAACAACTTCATCAACTCTCCAGCCAATAACATCAATAAACTCTTCTGAATCTTCTTGTTTGATTCTTGTAATTTTATCTTCGGGATCAATTTGTCCAGATTTTTCTGCAGGGCCTCCTGGAACAAGACTAACAATTTCTGCATAGTCATCTTCTGTGGTTAAAAGAGCGCCTATACCTTCTAATTTAAGACTCATATTTAACTCAAAATCTTCAGCTGATCGCGGTGAAAAATATGTTGAGTGAGGATCAAATTGACTGGTTAAAGAGTTCATAGCTAACGAAAAGATATCCTCATCTTTTCTTTGATTAATTCTTCTTATTCTATTTGTATATCTTTTCTTGATATTCTCAATAGAATCATCATCCTCTTTATCTGCTAATTCAGATGTAAGGACATCATTTTTTGTTATTTGTTTCCATAATCTTTTGAGTGCCAACTTAGATGGCTGCCAATCATTATCATCTGAATATATATCTAAAAAATCTTTACCACTAAAACTAAATGTTTCTTTTTCTAGCAAGTAAATTTGATAATCAGAATACTCTACTAATCTATTAAAATAGAGATTAATTATTTTGTATGCAGAATTAACATCGAATGTTTGTTTTGATGAATTAAAAATTTTTGCTGAATTTAAAAAACGATTGACTTCATACTTTGTAAAATAACGTTTATTGTCATCTAGTTCACCAATAAGATGCTCAATGTATTTATAGTTAAAATCTTCATCTGTAGCTTGAATATAATGTTCTTCAGTTAACTTCTCAAAAATCTCATTGCTTAATAAAATCCTTTCATCATTTGGAATAAAATTTATTTTTCCAGCAAGTAATGATTGAGAAAAGAGAGCTAGAATTAAAAGCTTTGAAGCAAAATTTATATTTTTAATGTTCAATTTATTATTTAGATGTATAGTTTTGTATGATGAATGCTAACTATATCGAATTTTTCTTTGATTGTTCAAGTCCTTGGACATATTTATCTTTTAATGCTTTAAAAAATTTGGCTGAAGACCATAATCTTGAACTTAGATATAAACCAATATTAGTTGGAGGTATATTTAATTCCGTGAACCCATCCGTTTATGAAAATAGATCAAAGCCCATACCAATTAAAGAAAAGTACTATCTTGATGATATTCAAAATTGGGCAGCAAGTAGAGATGTTGTTATTAATTGGCCCAGTATTTTTCCTATTAATTCTGTAAGAGCAATGCGTGGGTGCCTCTATGCAGAGTCAAATAATACTTTACATCACTATGCTCTCAGTGTTTTCAAGGCATACTGGACAGATGATAAAGACATAAGCTCCAATAAAGTTTTAGAGGATATTTGTTTTGAAAATGATCTTGATTCTAAAAAGTTTTTTGAATTTATTGACATGCCATCAACAAAACAAGAGCTTATTGATAATTCTAAGGATCTAATCGAAAAGGGTGGTTTTGGTTCACCAACTTTTTTTTATAAAGATAAAATGTTTTTTGGGAATGACAGGCTAGACTTATTAGCTAGCCTATTAAAAAAAGAATTAATTTAGAACCCTTGTACTCTTCCAGCTTCCTCTCTCACTAACTCTGGTGAACCGAGCAATTGTCGATTCATGCCAATCCTTTTAAACCAGTAATGGAGTCCAAGAAGGTCTGTGAAACCCATGCCGCCATGAACCTCAGTTGCTTTTTTAGCTACCATTTTACTAACCTCTGATACATGAGACTTGGATTGGCAAGCCATTAATCTAGCTTCTTCTGGAACATTATTAAAACAATGAGCTGCATGCCAAACAATTGCATAGCAAGGTTCTAATTCTGCTGCCATCTCGGCACACATATGTTTTACAGCCTGAAAAGATCCTATCACTCTTCCAAACTGCTTCCGTTCTTTTGCATATTCAACAGATTTATCAATCATAACCTGAGAGGCTCCCACACTATCTGCCGCTAACATTATTCTTCCAGCATCAATAGTTTTAGTAATAGCCTCTGCACTTTGAGAAGAGTTTTCTAAAACATCGACATCTGCATTATTAAGCAAAATCTCAAAATAACCTCTAGTTTTATCAACAGAAGTTAATTTAACTAACTCAACTTCAGCATCTTCAGCACGCACAATACACATAACACCGTTTTTGTCAGCCAATACAAAATGAGACGCGTGATCTCCATCAATAACAAATAAAGCTCTTCCACTTGCTTTACTTCCATCAATCTCAATACCGGCATCCTCACGAGCTGCTATATATTCTGTTAAACCCACACCAAAACTAATTTCATTTGATGCAATCTTATTAAGATATTCCTTTTTTTGAGAGTTGCTTCCACCATGCATGATTGCAAGAGGAGCCATTACATAGGATCCAATAAAAGGAATAGGTGCAACACCTGATCCTAGGCCTTCTGATACTGCTGCAGCAAAAAGAAGATCTAATTCTAATCCTCCGTACTCTTCTGGAATTAATAGGGCATTTAGACCTAAATTAATAAGCCCTTGATGAATTTCTTTTTGAAGCTCTTCACCTTCTCCGGCAGTAATCCTTCTTATTACATCAAGCGATGATTGATCTTCAAGAAATTTTTTTACATTGTCTTGAAAAAATACTTGATCTTCAGATAATCCAAAATACATCTTAAACTCCTTGAACCTTAGGTTCTCTTGGAAGGCCTAAACCTCTTTCTGAAATTATATTTTTTTGAATCTGGCTAGTTCCACCACCTATTATTAAACCCAGAAAATACATGTAAGTGAACTGCCAAGATCCTCCATCTCTCAAGTGGGGACTATCTTCATATAAAGTTCCTAATTCACCCATTATGTCTATACCCAGACCCTCAAGTTCGTGTCTTAATTCAGTCCCAATTAATTTTTGAATCATTTTGCCAACTTTGACATCCTGACCAGGATTTAATTTTGCGGACAATACCCTTAAGGCATGAGATTGAAATGCCATAACTTTGCCCTGCACTTGGAGCAATCTATCTCTGTAGATAGGGTTTTCAATTAGAGTTTCTCCATTTATTGTTTCTTTTTTCATCCTTTCGATTAGCATATTTAATCTATTCATAGTTGCATTTGGGTTAGCAAGAGATCCTCTTTCATGACCTAAAGTTGCATTTGCAACAGCCCAACCTTCGCCTCTACTTCCCACTATATTGTCTCCAGGAATAGTAACGTCAGTAAAAAATACTTCATTAAATCCTGCTTTAAGTGTCATATCTACTAAAGGCCTTATTTCTAAACCAGGTGTATCCATTGGAACTAATAAATAACTAATTCCTGCATGCTTTGAAGCTTCTGGCTCTGTTCTTACTAGGCAAAACATCATTTGAGAATATTGTGCTGTACTAGTCCAAATCTTTTGCCCATTAATAACCCATTGATCATCAATTAACTCGCCTTTAGTTTGCAAGCTAGCTAAGTCACTCCCGGCATTAGGTTCTGAATAGCCTTGGCACCATATCATTTCTCCATAAAGCGTCGGCTTTATGTATTTATTTTTTTGCTCTTCTGTTCCAAGTTCTAGCAATGTTGGAACAAGCATATCAATTCCTTGACCTCCCATTGGTCCTGGAATACCTGAATTTGAAAATTCAGTCGCCGCAATCCTGCTCTTTATTACATCTGATTCCCCACCAAATCCGCCATACTCTTTTGGAATAGATCTTGCAAAATAGCCGTTTTCAATTAGAGTCTTTTGCCAATCTGATCTCGACATTGAAGGGCCGCCAGATTTATTATTTTGAGCTAGAGGCACTTTAGCCGAATCACTAAATTGAATACCTTTATATTTATTACAGAAGGCCTGAACTTCTTTTTTATAGTCTTCATATTGCGGCCCGTATTCTAAATTCATAATTTACTCCTTATTAACCTTATCCCAATCTGGTTCTCTTTTTTCTAAGAATGCAGCAATACCTTCTTTAGCATCGTCACCCTCAAAACATTTAGCAATTTGTTTTTGCAGATAAGGTAGAGCTTCATCAAAACTCATAGCATCCTGTTTTTCATAGGCCTCTAGACCAAATTGCATAGTACCCGGAGCTAGGCTTGCTAGTTCATTTGCAAGATTACTTACCCTAGCATTTAAATCTTCGCTATTAACAGACTCATTAATTAAACCCCATTGCTCTGCTTTATCTGCATCTATTGGCTGCCCCCTCATTACAAAATCTAACCCAGCTCTTTTAGGCATAACTCTAAATAAACCTGCCATGACCATAAAGGGCCATAATCCACGCTTAATTTCTGGGGCAGAAAATGTTGCTTCTTTAACAGCTATAGCGTGAGTTGAATTTGTAACCATTAAAAGTGCACCAGCTAATACTGAACCTTGAATTTTGCATATAACTGGTTTGTATAGGTGTCTTAAAGCTAGACTTATATCATTTGCATTTTCTAATACAGGAACATTTGATTCTGATTTTTCTCTTCTTAAATCAGCCCCTGCACAAAAAACATCACCCTCAGCAGCAATAATTACTACTCTTACAGATCTTTCTTGTTTTGCATAAGCTAATGCATAGTTAATTTCATTCATCATTACATTATTTAATGCATTCTTTTTTTCTGGTCGGTTAAGAATAATGGTCAGTATGTTATTAGAAACATCTATTTTAGTAGCTTGAAAGATTAATCCCTCTAGTGATAATTTATCAGACATTTAAGACTCCTTCATTATTGAATTTGGTATATCTATTATTTTAGCTCTTAAGTATTCACCTAATGATTTTGCTTGCCCATCTTTCCTATTATTTGATGAGACTCCATCTTCTAGTATGTCGTGAATATAAAAGTTTAAGGACTTAATATTTGGAAGATCATATCTATCGATTTCGAAGTTGTTTAGATCAGGTAGTAATTCTTTGAGCTTCTCAATAGTTAAGAACTCAAATAAGAAAGAATAGGCCAAGTCGGTCTTTGCCCAAACCCCTAAGTTAGCGCAACCACCTTTATCACCTGATCTTGCACCATATAAAGTTCCAAGAGGACTCTTCTGAGTTTCACCTCCAAGCGCCGGAGCTATTTCAATTGGATTTTTTTGATAAAAATTTTCTTTAAAACCCATTTGACTCGTTGGAATTACTTCAATTGTCTCTCCATTTAGGTGAACATATTCTTTGATGTATTTACTATCCACCAGCGCTGGCCAATAGACAATAACCGGTCCAGGCTTTTTCCCACCACCTCCAGAAAAGAAACCTGGATAATTTGCCAAAGATAATTCAATTATTTTTGCACTAAATAATCTGCCCACTAAATCAGGATTCATAGATTTGACTGCAATTGATAATGTTGCCATAGCCTCTTCGTTAGAATTTGGATTTTCTTTATCGGTTCTATGTAAATTAATTGAAACATCATCAAATTGTTCTTTTCCTCCGACTGAGTTAAACAAAGCATTTGTAAATGCATCAGCTTTTTCTTCAATATCTAGACCAGTTAGAACAAGATCCATGCCATTTCTGTATCCGCCAGCAAGATTAATGCATGCTTTGTGGGTTGGAGGAGGGTTGCTGCCTCTGCATCCTGAAACATAAACTCTATCCTCATCTTCTTGCTCAATAGAAAGGGTATCGAAATGACCAATAACATCTGGATTTAGGTAAGCTGGCGAACTAATTTCATAAAGAAGTTGTGCGGTAACAGTTCCAACTGAAACCAACCCACCGGTTCCTGGATGTTTAGTGATGGTAAAACTTCCATCATTTTCTATTTCAGCAATTGGATAACCAACATTATCAAAACTTGGTACTTCTTTAAAAAAAGAATAATTTCCTCCAGTTGCCTGACAACCGCATTCTATAATGTGACCAGCAGCAAGCGCACCTGCAAGAGAGTCGTAATCTGTTCTCTTCCATCCAAACTTCCACGCAGCTGGTCCAATAACAACAGCTGCATCTGTAACTCTAGGGCATACAACAATATCAGCACCTTTGTCTAAAGCTTCCTTAATACCCCAAGCTCCTAAGTATGCATTTGCAGTAAGGGTCTGACATCCAGAATCTACCAAGGGTATATTTTTGTCCATATTAGTGAATAACTCTCCCGAATTATTTAATTCTGAAATTCTAGGCATAAGATCATCACCATCTATATATGCAACTTTTAGATCTATAGATAATTCTTCTAATATTTTTTCTATTTCTAAAGCCATAGAGGAAGGATTCAGCCCTCCAGCATTAGTAACAATTTTTATATTTTTTTCTTTACAAGATTGAGCTACATCTTTTACTTGCTTTAAAAAAGTACCAACATAGCCTTTGTCGTCTCCTCTTTGCATTTTTTGATTAAAAAGAATGGTCATAGTTAATTCAGCAAGATAATCTCCAGTAAGAACATCTATAGGACCTCCATCAACCATTTCTTTAGCTGCGGATAGCTTATCTCCATAATACCCACTGCAATTAGCTATTTTTATTACGTCTTTACTCATCTTATTTCTCCAACCTAATACCATTTAAAATTATTTCAGTAATAGAATTTGCAGATTTCTCAGGAGAATCTGAAAGCTTTGCAACATTTACATCTTTTGCAAAGTCTCTTCCTATTCCTCCTAATAAAAGTGCAAACGCTTGTGTATCAATTGCTCTAATCTCTTTTTGAGTCACAGCAGCATCTAATAATTCTTTAGTAAAAGAGATAATATAATCTTCGTGATAATCAATCATTTCTTTTGATTTATTATTGTTACCCAAGTTTTGAAGATAGACTTTAAATTTCGGACCTACTGCTTGATTAGCATGCTGTAAATATCTTTTTAATTTTTCTACAGGAGAATTTATATTAGCAATTATATCTAAGGCTTCTTTGCCTAATTTCATCAAAATTCTATTAACTGTCATTCTTATTAAGTGATCTTTACTAGGAGCAATCTCATAAAGTGTTCTTAAAGATACTTTTAATTTAGCTGCCAATTCCGACATTGTTAAATCAGGAATACCTTTTTCTAACATCAACTCTAATTTATCAATTACTTGTTTATGTTTATCTGTAAGAGGTTTTACAGATTTTCCTGAAATGATTTTAATTTTTTCAGTTACATGCATTATCTAATGAGAATCAAGAACCATTAACAAGGCACCATTTTCGACTTGGTCATTGCCGCTTATAAATAATTCACTTATAACTCCATCTTCAGAAGCTTTGATAGAGTGCTCCATTTTCATTGCTTCTAGAATAACTAAGGTGTCGCCAGCTTTTACCTTAGAGCCTTTTTTAACTTTTAAATCTATAACCGTTCCTGGCATAGGCGCTACGAGACCGCCAGCTTGAACCTCTAATCCTGGAACAATAAATCTTGGAAGAATCTCGAGCAAAACATCACCAAAAGGCATATGCACGAGGACTTGATTTTTATGAATAGTTACCTTCGAAAAATGTCTTCTGCCATCAAACTCAAGATCAATTCCATTTTCGTAACATTCATAAATAAATGCTACCGAGGAATCATGTATCTTAAAGGATCCATCTCTTTTTCCTTTGTAAGTAACATTAATTTCATCTTCTTTATATTTAAATTTAATATTCTGTCTTGGTGTTCTTCCATTCGTCCAGCCTGAAGGCAAGTGACCTAAAACATCATCATGTAATCTATTTAATTCCTGTATCCATAACGCAGCTATAGCAGTTACATGTTTGATTTGTTCGTCACTTAAAACCAATGCCCTAGGCGGCTTTACTCTATCGATAAAATCAGTAGTGGTATCACCATCTAAAAATTCCTGTGTTTTTAAAGTCGCAACTAGAAAATCTCTATTCGTAGTAAGTCCTCCGATATGAGCTGCCTCTAATGCTCTAGCTAGCTTTGTTGCCGCATCAGTCCTTGTTGCGCCATATGAAATAACTTTAGCTAACATTGGATCAAAAGATGTACCAACTATCGATCCTGACTCTACTCCAGAATCCCAACGAGCCTCAGCCTCATAGTCTTCTTCAAATGCTATTAAAGTTCCTGTTTCAGGCAAAAAGTCATTGTCAGGATCTTCAGCATATAATCTGGCTTCAATGGAATGTCCATTCCAACTAATGTCACTTTGCTCATAGCCCAACTCTTCGCCTCTAGCTATTCTTAACTGCTCATAAACAAGATCCATATCTGTAACTTCTTCAGTGACAGGATGTTCTACTTGCAACCTAGTATTAACTTCAAGAAACCAGAATTCTCCAGTTTTATCATCAAACAGAAACTCCACAGTTCCAGCAGACTGATATTTAATTTTTTTTGCAAGCTTAACTGCTGCTAAACCCATAGCTTCTCTTATCTCAGGAGATACCCTTGGTGAAGGAGACTCTTCTATAATTTTTTGATGCCTTCTTTGAATAGAACACTCTCTTTCACCTAGGTGAACTATATTCCCATGAGAATCCCCTAGAATTTGTATTTCGATATGTCGAGATTTTTCAACATACCTTTCTATAAAAACTCTCTCATCTCCAAATCCAGATTTAGCCTCTCTTTGAGCGCTTACTATTGCTTCTTTGAGATCCTTTTGTGATTGAACTATTCTCATTCCTTTTCCACCACCGCCAGCCGCAGCTTTGATCAAAAGCGGATACCCAATATTTTTGGCTTCTCCAGGTTTTGATGTCATTGGAAGGGTAGGGACGTCAGCTTTTGAAGCTAACTCTTTAGCTTTTAATTTATCTCCCATAACAGAAATAACATGAGCAGATGGTCCAACCCAGACAATCTTTTCTTTAAGAACTTTTCTGGCAAAAGACGCATTTTCAGATAAAAAACCATAGCCAGGATGAATTGCCTGTGCGCCAGTTCTCTTTGCAGCATCAAGAATAAGGTTTCCATCAAGATAACCTCCATCTGGAAGACGAAAAGCTTCATCAGCTGCTCTTACAAAGGGTGCATCTGCATCTGCATCAACATATACAGCAATACATTTGATACCCATCTCATGGGCAGTTTCTATTATCCTGACAGCTATTTCGCCTCTATTAGCGATAAGTAGTGAATTAAAAATCATAGTCTAAATACCCCATATTCATTTGCACCTTCAATCGGAATATTACTAACGACTGATAAGCAGAACCCTAATATTGTTCGAGTATCTCTTGGGTCAATAATTCCATCATCAGTGACCATGCTGCTGGCAACTAGTCCATGAGACATTCCTTCTGCTGCAGCTTCAACCATTTTTCGTATTTGCGCATCAGCTTTTTCATCAAACTTTTCACCAGTTCTTTTTGCTTTAGCTTTTCTAACTATAGACATGACTCGAGCAATCTGCTCAGGCCCCATAACTGCTATTTTTGCTGTAGGCCATAAGAAAGTGAAGCGATTATTGTAAGCTTGTCCAGACATAGCATAAGTTCCAGCTCCATATGAAGCACCAATAATAATTGTTATATGAGGAACCATCGAATTAGAAACAGAATTAATTAATTGAGAACCTTTTTTGATAATTGCCTGTCTCTCAAAATCTTTACCTACCAAGAACCCAGTAACATTCTGTAAAAAGATAAGCGGAATATTTCTTTTATTACATAATTGAACAAAGGTCGCAGCTTTTTCTGCACACTCTGGATAAATAGGCCCATTATTTCCAACTATTCCAACCTGATAGCCATGAACACTTGCCCAGCCACATATCATAGTAGGGCCATATAAAGATTTATATTCTTCAAATTGTGAGCCATCTGTAAATCGTGCAATTACTTCTCTTATATCTACTGGAGATTTAAGGTCTTCACTAATTAAACCCAAAAGCTCTTCTTGATCAAAAATAGGCTCAGTAGGAATCTTTTTAGGCAAATCACCATCTTTTTTCCAATTTAAATGTGACACAACTTCTCTACATATTCTTAAAGCATCCATTTCATCTTCAGCAAGATAATCTGATAAACCAGAAATTTCAGAATGCATTTGAGCACCACCTAAAGTTTCAGCATCTGACTCCTCACCAGTAGCCGCTTTAACCAAAGGAGGCCCGGCAAGAAAAACTTGAGACTGATCTTTAATAAAAATATTGTAATCGGACATTCCAGGCTGATAGGCTCCACCAGCAGTAGAAGACCCAAAAACTACAGAAATAACTGGAATTTTAAGTTTAGATAACTCAGTCATCTCATAAAAAAATCTACCTGTTGCTGCAAAGTGAGTATTTTGAATAGTCGGTGAGATTGGAGCTTGACCACTTATGCTTCCAGTTCCCATGCTCAAGTCACCACCTGCAGATTCAACAAAACTAATAAAAGGAATTTTATTTTCTCTAGAGATCTCTATAGCTCTTTGCCATTTCGCTCCAACATAAACAGTCATAGCTCCCGCTTTTACAGATGGATCATTACCAAAGATTACGCACTCAACACCCGCAACCATTCCTATACCAGAGACACAACCACCTCCAACTGTATAATTAGTTCCATATGCTGCAAAAGGGCTTATTTCTAAAAAAGGACTATCGTCATCAATTACATTCATTATTCGCTCACGGATAGGCATCTTGCCTCTTTTAGCCAATCTCTCATGATGATAAGCACCACCACCTAATTCAGCTTGATCTAGCAGATCATCAATAAAATCAAGCTTTTCAAGCATGCTTTGTTTATTTTTTTGATACTCTTCTGATTTTGTATCTAAATTACTTCGAAGTTGAGGGGCGATATTTTTAGAATGCATATAATAAAATTAAAAAATAATGTAGCTTATGGTAATATAATATTATTAATATTACCACTCAAAAAGAGTACTATTAACTTACCCAAATACCCAAGGAGTTTATATGACAATTAAAATTTATAGTTGTGAAGGTTCAAGAGGAATGCGTCCTATATGGACAGCTGAAGAAATGGGTCTTAATTATGAAGTGGAGATGATGCCTTTTCCACCACGTTTTCTTCATAAAGAGTTTATGGATATTAATATTTTAGGAACCATACCCTATATGATTGATGGTGATGTGCGTATGACAGAGTCAGTAGGAATGAGTCAGTACTTTGTAGACACTTATGGTCCAACAGACCTTAAGGTAAATGTAGATGAAGCTGATTACGGTAATTATTTAAATTGGTTATCACATGCAGATGCTACTTTAACTTTCCCTCAAACCGTAGTACTTAGATACACTCTTCAAGAAATTGGAGTTGCTGATAAAGCAGCCGAAGGTTATAGACGCTGGTTTGTTGCAAGACTAAAATTATTAGAACAAACTTTGGGTGATAGAGAATATCTTTGTTCAAATAGATTCACAATTGCAGACATTTGCGTTAGTTATGCATTATTCTTAGCAAAATCTTTAGGGATAGAGGAGGCTTTTAAGCCTAATATTACTCGATGGACAGATATGCTATTTGAAAGAGAGGCTTTTCAAAAAGCTAAAAGCTTTAAATGGGAGGCGCAAGAATAAATTGAAAAACTTTTTTAAAAAATCTTTCTTTTTTACTTTTATATGTTTGATGCCTTTTAGCTTGTCCGCACAAGAAGACATTAATAGTACAAATCATATTCAATCTATAGTTTTGGGGTCTGGTTGTTTTTGGGGAGCTGAAAAGGGTTACGAAGCAATTCCAGGAGTCATTAGTGCTATTTCAGGTTATGCGGATGGCTCAGGAGTCAAACCAAATTATAGAGCTATCACCCAGTTAAAGAATAGAATGAATCCGAATAATCATGCTGAGGTTGTAAAGGTTATTTTTAATTCTCAATTAATTAATGTTGAGGATTTATTGCAACACTATTATGAAAGCCACGATCCAACTCAGCTTAATAGACAAGGAAATGACATAGGCACTCAATACAGGTCTATTATTTTGTATGAAAATGATGACCAGAAAAAAGCTGTAAGCAAAGTAACTGATACTTTTCAAAAACTATTAACAGATTCTGGTTATGGTCAGATTAAAACTGTAATTAAAGAACTTGAGAAGTTTTATGATGCTGAAGAATATCATCAAGACTATATAGCCAAAAACCCTAATGGATATTGTCCTGATCATTCAACAGGAATTAAATTTAATGCAAATAACCAAATTGCTAAATTAGATAACAGTATGCTTAAAGAGGGCAAACAGATAGTCATCATAGAACCAGAAGGCTATTGCCCATATTGTGAAAGCTTCAAAGAGGATGTCGCAAAAGATTATAAGGGTAGTATCAGCATGTCATTTCGTTTAGCAACTAATTTACAAGATCTAGAAATTAAAACACCAACATGGGCTACGCCTACAATTTTATTTTTAGAGGATGGCGTTGAGGTCTTTGGTTATCAGGGATACCTTGAGCCTGAAGAATTTTATAGATATTTTGGTGCTTTTAAATTAGGAAAAAGCGAAGCTTATAATGTGGCATTTAATGAAGGCACAGATGCAAGATTCTGCCAAGAGTATGAAATTTTTAAGAATACTCCTGATGGAATATTTATAGATAAATTAAGTGGAGCTGCTTTATTTGATACAAGAGATAGATTTAATTCTTCATCTGGCTGGCTCTCTTTTACCAGACCAGTTCAAGACTCAACATATGAGCTTGCGGATAATAGCTATGGAATGCGAAGAACAGAAATAAGATCTAAGAGTTCAGGTATTCACCTTGGCCATGTATTTCCCGATGGACCAAATGGAATGCCTAGATATTGTATTAACGCAACGGTTTTGGAATTTGTTTTAAGAAAAAATATATAACTTTAAAAATATATCTATATATAATTATTGCATGAATAATCAAGATAAATTTATTAAGGCTCTTAGAAATTTAGCATATCCTGTATGCATTATTTCTAATGCTGAAAATGGTAATAAGAATGCTATAACAGTATCCTCTATGACTTCTCTTTCTATTGATCCAGCATCTTTATTGGCATGTATAAACAAATCAGCAAGCATTCATGGAACTCTAAAAAATGGTCATCTGGTTAATGTAAATTTATTAAGTTCTTCTCAACAAGAGATTTCAACAATCTGCAGCTCTAGTGATTTAGATGTTAGTAGGTTTGACAATGACCATTGGTCTTATGATGAAAATCAAACTCCTTTTCTCAGTGATTCTCAGGCAATAATAGGATGTAAGATTGAAGAGATGGTAGATTATGCAACTCACTCAATCTTAATTTTATCCATAGAGAACGTTATTTTAAATAGTGAAGAGCCTGACCCATTACTCTATTGTAATGGCGACTATTTGAAGCTTTAAAATTTAGTCTTTATTCGTCTAATAGCGAAACAACTCTTTCATAAGCCACTGCAAACTCTTCTTTAAATTTTTGGACGGTCTGTCCGGCTGAAATAGTCTCATCAACTAATCCAATTCCCTGGCCAACCCAATAGGTTGCAAGTTCTTTAGCACCTTCATGACCAATTTCAGCTTGCTTATTAACTACAGCTAAAGCTGGCTCACTAATCATAGTTTGAAGTGGCATAGGTAGAGGCTCAGGAGCATCTTTAGATTCCCAGGCATCTGTCCAAGCAGATTTGAGTTGTCTTGAATGTTTACCAGTTCTACTTCGGGATCTTACAGTTTGACTTGATGAAGCATTTACCATTTTTTCCTTAATTACTTCTGATGTTTCGGCTTCTGTTGTCGGAAGGAATACCGAGGCACACCAAACCCCATCAGCACCCATAGCCATAACTCCTGCCATCTGCTCTCCAGTTGCTATACCCCCTGCTGCAAGTATTGGAATATCACCATGCTCTTGAATTGCTCTTTTAACCTCTGGTACCAGCACCATTGTAGAAACACTGCCACAGTGACCACCACCTTCAGTTCCAGAAACTACCAAGATATCAACTCCAGCTTGAACCTGTTTAATAGCATGCTCTTTAGCACCTAATAGCGCCGCAACTTTAACATTATTCTCTTTACCCATATCAAGCATCCATTTTGGCGGAACTCCTAATGCATTTGCTATTAGTTGAATAGGGTGAGAAAAAGCAACTTCTAAAAGTTTTTGTGCGCCATCTTGTCGTAAGTTTTTACCAAATCTAGAATCAGAGGCTAGTTCAATATTTTTAGCCTCACTACCGCCTCTTAAAATTTCACCATCAACATCATATTGCTTCAGCACATCAGCTCTAAAATCTCTATATTCTTGAGGAATCATATTTCTTAAATCTTCAGAAGTTTTATTTGAACCTTTTCCTTCAAATTTATTAGGTACCAATAAGTCCACGCCATATGGCATACCATCAATGTGCTCATCAATCCATTTTAAGTCTTGCTCAAGCATTTCAGGAGTATGTCCAACTGCGCCTAAGACACCCATTCCTCCAGCTTTTGAGACGGCAACAACAACATCCCTGCAATGGCTAAATGCAACCATTGGAAATTCTATATCAAACATTTCACAAATTGGTGATTTCATATTTTTACTCCTAATTTATACCTACTTTAATCTTTAATAATTTATTCTATCTTAGATTAATTAACTTCTGTACTTATTCAATCGATATGGAAATAAACAAATCTTAATTAATTGTATTAAAATTATTTAATGAATATTAGATCACAATTCTCAGTTCCAGATATTTGCGATGATCAGGGAGGCAAAGTTCAAGTTGGAAATTTAAACTTTAATTCCTTTGGAGCCAAAGATATTTTCTCTGGTCAAATTGAAACTATTAAATGTCCAGATGATAATTCGTTAGTTAAAGAGACTTTAAATCAACCTGGTAACAATAGAGTCTTAATGATCGATGCAAAAGGTGTTGATCATGCTTCAATGGTTGGAGATCAAATTGCTCAGGCAGCATTAACAAATAATTGGAATGGAATTATTGTAGATGGTTTTGTTAGAGATATTGAGGTCCTTAAAACCCTTCCTATTGGAATATATGCAAAAGGCTCCATCCCTCAGAAAACAAACAAACAAGGGCTAGGAAGTCTTGGTGTTGATATCTTTGTTGGAGGAATCTTAATACAAAGTGGTAATTGGATATATGCTGACCCGAATGGTTGGGTTATTGCAAAAAAAAAATTAGAACTTTAATTCTTCAAATTTAGCATCTTTCTTAATCCATAAACCATCAATCCAATCTTTAAAATTATTTCTATAAAGATCATCATTTAAGTAATTTTTATTCTTAAGATTTTCTGGTATCTCGTATTCTTCAATATGAATTTTAACATTCCTCATATCGCCTTTTAAAAATGCCCAAGAACTTTTCTTTTTTGATTCGTAAACAATTGTAAAATCTAACAATTTATTAATTTGAGGAATAGCTGATAAAGCAGTAGCGATTCCACCAACCTTAGGTTTTAGTAAATTTATATAGGGTGAATCTTGCTCTAAATGCTTTTTATCAGTAAATCTAGTTCCCTCTGCATAGCTAAAAACCGTTGTAGGAGATCTGTGAAAACGCTTGCATGATAAAATTGTATTCTCATAATCCTTGTATCTAAGATCAGGATTCTTTTCAATCTCAGCCCTTGAGTGTCTATGAACAAAAGGCATATTAAGAGTTTTGTTAGCGAGAAACACAAATGGTATCCACCATAACTCTTTCTTCATAAAGATCTTGAGTAAAGGAATTCTATAATTTGTTGCAACAAGGATCACAAAGATATCTGCCCATGAGCTATGGTTAGACATAGCCAAATACCATTCATTTATAGATAAATCTTTTTTGCCAATAACTTGAATTGAATCTTTACCGTACATCAATTGCATAATGTATTTAAGACCTAAAACCGTTACCTCTCCAATTTGATTTGAAAGTTTGTGTAGAAAAACTTTAAATTTTTGTGAGCGAATCACAGTCCTGGGGATATTTACAATTGCTAAAGTTGAAAAACCAATAATTAATTCACTTAGAATTAAGAAGAGGCTGATAACTCCAATTATATTAGATTTTAAATAACTCATAGTCTTCATAACTTTTATAGAGAAAGTAATTATAGCAATTAGATAAATTGCTTCATATTTATACTGTCTAGAAATTGCTTAAATTAGCATACCTTTCTTGATGGAAATTAGCGCCACCAAAGATAACTTCAGCAACTCTGGCTCTTTTCATATAAAAACCAATGTCATATTCATCTGTTACACCAATACCTCCATGCATTTGCACAGATTCATTAGAGACTAAGTATAGGGTTTCTCCTGCAATAGATTTAGCAAGACTTGCCATTCTTTGAAGATCATTATTATTCTCATCAGCGCCTTGCATAGCTGCCATAACAGCTGATTTAGTGAGCTCTATTTCAACAAACATTTCAGCTGCTCTATGCTGAAGAGCTTGAAAAGTACCTATCAGAACGCCAAATTGTTTTCTTTCTTTTAAATAATTAAGAGTCATTTCAAAAGCTGCTTCAGAATTACCAAGCATTTCAGCAGATAAAGCTATTCTTCCTTCATCTAAAATCTTATCAATAGCCTCTCCACCAGATTCCTGATCTCCCAGCAAAGCATTTTTAGGTAATTTAACATTATCTAAAACTATATTTGCGTAGTTCCTACAATCAGCCATATCTGTTTTAATAATTTTAAGACCCTCATGATTTGAATCTAGAATAAACAAAGTTAAACCAGTTTTATCGCCTTTAGACCCAGATGTTCTAGTTAAAACAATAATAATATTTGCACTTGCACCATCGACTACAAATTTCTTTTTACCATTTAGAGCCCATTCTTCACCAACTAATTCTGCTTTAGTAACTGTATTTGCAGGAGCATGATGACTTTCTTCATCAACTGCTAATGCTATGGTAATTTCTCCTGACGCTATCTTTGGAAGATATTCAGCTTTTTGCTCTTGGGTCCCAAAAGTATTTATTGCAGAAGCACCTAAAACAGCTGTAGCCAGAAGTGGAGAAGGGGTTAGAGTTTTTCCAACTTCTTGCATAATTACACTAATCCCAGCCAAGCCAAAATCAGACCCGCCAAACTCTTCTGGAATTAAAATACCAGACCAGCCAAGATCTACCATTTCTTGCCATACATCTTTATCCCAATTTTGAGCATTATTGTTATCTCTTAGAGATCGAAAATGATTTACAGGAGTTCTATTTTCTGCAAAATCTTTTGCAGAATCTCTAAGCATTTGCTGCTCTTCATTAAGTATTAATTTCATTATAAGTATCCCAGAAAACTTCTTAAAATTTTAACTAGGAAGACCTAGTACTCTTTTTGATATTACATTTAATTGAACTTCAGAGGTTCCACCTTCAATTGAGTTACCTTTAGTCCTGAGCCAAGCTTTTGTAAGATCTTTTTCTTCTTTATCAAACTCATCACCATCCCAAGCTACGCCATGTGAACCCATAGCAGATATCATCATTTCATGTCTTTTTTTATTATGTTCAGTTCCGTAATATTTAAACATAGAAGCAACAGCTGAAGCTTTACCACCCTCATCACCAGCTCTTTTTAGAGTTAATCCAAATGCATGCTCTTTCATTTTGTGACTCGTAACATCTGCTCTAAAAATACCATTAGCAATTTTTCCATCCTCTTCACCAAAATGCTTTTTAGCAAGAGTTACTACATCACTTCCGCCACCAGAGGCAGCACCCGCAAGACCAAAATTACTTATAAAGTTTCTTTCATGTTGAAGCAGCGCTTTTGCTATAGTCCAGCCCGCATTTTCTTCTCCCACTAAGTTTTCTTTAGGAACTTTTACATTATCAAAAAAGGTCTCACAAAAAGGTGATTTACCACTTATAAGCGTAATTGGTTTTGTGCTTACACCTTCACTAGCCATATCTATTAATAAAAAACTAATACCATTGTGTTTTGGCTCCTGAGGGCCAGTTCTAACCAAAGCAAAAATCCAATCTGCCTGGTCTGCATATGAAGTCCAAACTTTTTGACCATTCACTAAATAATGATCTCCCATATCCTCTGCTTTAGTAGACAAACTTGCCAAGTCAGAACCAGAACCTGGCTCTGAATAACCTTGGCACCATCTAATTTCGCCTTTAATAATTCTTGGTATATGTAATCTTTTTTGCTCTTCACTTGCATATTCTAGAAGTGCAGGAGCTAGCATCCAGATACCAAAACTTAACAAAGCTTGTTTAGCACCTATTGCCCATAATTCCTCATTCAAAATTTTAGTTTCTTCTTTAGTAAGACCACCACCACCATATTCTTTTGCTACTGTTGGCATAGTCCAACCCTTAGCACCCATTCTATCCAGCCAAAGTTTAGATTCTGGGTTTTTATAAACAGCGTTTCTTCCACCCCAGACCTCATCAGTTGCACTACTAGCGTCAACTTTTGATCCTGTTCTCATTGAAGGAGGGCAGTTTTCTTCAAGCCATTCTTTTACTTCTATTCTAAAAGACTCTAAATTTTCCATTATGGTAATTTTCCTAAATTGTAGTTTCTGTTCCATTGTAAGGAGAAATATAATTATTTCTAGTCTTACCAAAAGCATGTTGCCAAAGGAAATGTTTATTTGATAATCAAATATTTATGATAAATTAGTATTTATATAGTTAATTTATACTTATAAAGGATTCCATATGAAAGCATATCAAGTAATTGAATCAGGCAAACCTCTAGAGCTTAACGAGTTTGATACGCCAAAACCTGAGGGTGAAGAGGTTTTATTAAAGACAATTGCTTGCGGTGTATGTCACTCAGATGTTCATATCCATGAGGGTGCATTCGATTTAGGAGGAGGTAAAAAATTACCACTACCATTACAGATGCCGTATACATTAGGCCATGAAATTTTTGGTGAAGTCATTGAGCTAGGGCCCGATGCAAAAAATATTAACATTGGTGATAAAAGAGTTATTTATCCATGGATAGGTTGCAATCAATGTGATGTATGTTCATCTGGTGATGAGCACTTATGTCCAGGAGGGCCTGTTTTAGGTGTCCAAAAAGGAGGTGGTTTTGGTGATCACGTTCTTGTACCTCATTCAAGATATTTAATGGATGCTGGAAATACCCCAGATCATCTAGCTGGAAGCTATGCTTGTTCTGGACTTACAGCATACACATCATTAAAAAAAGCTAACATTAAAGATTCTGATAATTCATTAATTATTGTTGGAGCTGGTGGATTGGGAATGATGGGAATACAAATTGCTAAAGCTGCTTTTAATGTTAAACCGATAGTTGTTGATGTCGATGAAACAAAGCTAGAGATAGCTCTTCAAAGCGGAGCCTCTCATGCAATTAACTCAAGAGATGAGGATGCAGCTGAAAGGATTTATGCCATCACTGGCGGGGCTGCTGCTGTAATTGATTTTGTAGGATCTGATTTATCAACTGGTTTTGCTACTAATCTTTTACGAAAGGGCGGCAAATATATAATTGTTGGTTTGTATGGTGGTGAGTTAAATCATCCTCTTCCTATGATGGTCTTAATGGAAAGAAATATACAAGGCTCTTATGTAGGTAGTCTGTCTAATATGAAGGAGTTAATGGCTTTGGTAAAAGAAGATAAGATTGATCCAATCCCTGTTGAAAAAAGGCATGCATCAGAAGCAAATCAGACTTTAATTGATCTAAAAGAAGGTAAGATAGTTGGAAGAGCAGCTTTAATGCACGATTGATAAATTTGGAGAGATTTTAGAAAATATATCTTTTAACTCACCATTTATAACCAAATCAGCAACATTATCTAATGGAGTAGCATCTCTATTTAAAATGATTAACTTAGATCCGTTCTTCTTTGCCAATTCAGGCAATTTTGCAACAGGCTGAACACTTAAAGAAGTACCTATAGAGATAAATAAATCTGCTGCCTGTGTTAAATACATTGCATCTGTATGGTCTTTCTCATTCATGGGTTGACCAAAAGAAATTGTTGAAACCTTCACCAAAGATCCACAGTCATTGCAGTCTGGAATCTCAGAATTATTTATAATAGAGTTATGAAAAATACTCGGATCAAACTCTTTATAACAATTTAAACAAGAAGCTTTAGTAGCATTTCCATGGATTTCAATAATTTTTTTTTCATCAAGGCCTGCATCTGAATGTAAGCCATCAATATTTTGAGTAATTAAATAATGTTTTGGTGATTTATTAATTAATTCTTTAACAAAAAAGTGTCCACTATTAGGTTTGATTGATTGAAGCTTTTCTTTTAATTCAAGGTTTCTTTCCCAGGAGAGTCTTCTTGAGTCTGAGTCTTGTAGAAATTCTTTAAAAAAAATAGGTTTATTTTTGGTCCAAAAACCATCATCGCTTCTAAAATCAGGAAGCCCTGACTCGGTGCTTATTCCTGCACCAGTTAAAATAACAATTTTTTTAGCTTGATTTATTAGACTTAAAAACTCATTAATTTTATTTGTTAGTTGCATATATTTATTTTCCAATCTATCAAGGAGTATAATGCCTCATTATGTTTGAAAATATAGGTATCGTAGTTAAAAAAAATCAGGAAGATGGAGACATCAAATTCCTTGATTCGCTATTACCTATTCTTTCAAAATATACAGATAAAATTTTTATTGAAGAAGATGCTGAAGTTACTAATAGCCTCATTACAAAGCTAAAATCTGAAGACTTTGTAACAACGATTGATTTATTGATAGTTTTTGGGGGAGACGGAACCCTTTTAGGGTCATCAAGAAAATTCTTAGAATATGAAACGCCAATACTTGGCATTAATCTTGGAGCGGTTGGATTTTTAACTGACGTAAATATAAATAATTTTGAATCTATTATTCAAGATATTCTGCAAGGTAATTATGAGATAGAAGAAAGGTCTTTAGTCTCAGCAAACTTTTTAGATAAAACATTATTTGGACTTAATGAAATAGTTATTCATTCAGGATCATACGCGCAGTTGATGCGTTATCAGCTTAATGTAGATGGCAAGCCTGTTTATGAACAAAGATCAGATGGTCTCATTATTGCAACTCCTACCGGTTCAACTGCTTATGCTTTATCAGCCGGTGGTCCTATTATTCATCCAAGCTTAGATGTCTGGAGCATAATACCTATGATGCCACAAAGTCTATCTTCAAGACCTTTTATTATTTCCTCTGATCAAAAAATTGAAATCAAATTATTAAGTGGCCCACTGAATGAAGCTAAAATTTGTGCAGATGGCCAAGATGATATTTCAGCAGAATATCAAACAGTGGTAAATATTCAAAAAATGCACAAAACATTAAAGTTGGTTCATCCAAAAAATAATGATTTTTTTGAAGCATGCAGAGAAAAGCTTGGCTGGAGTTTAGATATTACAAAAAATAATTCAATTTCTTGAATATTAAAAATTTTCATATTCCTATAATTATTATTGCTACGCGTATAACTGTTGTTTCAAATTTTGGAAGCAATTTTGAGATTATTAGGCATTTATCTTTTTTAGATTTCCAAAGATCAGGATCCTATCTAGAGTTTCTTTCTTTTAATCAAACATACATAGTTCAGAATGATTGGTGGAGACTTTTAACTCCAATATTTATTCACTTTTCATTCAGCCACTTAGCTTTTAATGCATTGTGGATATACATATTGGGATCAAAAATTGAAATACTTGATGGTAGAGTACTTTTTCTTTGTTTAGCTATCTTTACAGGGATTATAAGCAACTATATTGAATATGTATGGAGTGGAGTCTCCTTATTCGGAGGCCTATCAGGCGTTGTATACGGTCTGCTGGGGTATTGTTTTTTAATAGAACTAGATTCTAAAAAAGAACGTTATGGTCTTCCTCCGGCAATATATATATTTATGATTGTTTGGTTGTTATTGGGTTTTTTAGGAGTATTAGAAATTTTTGGCTTTGGATCAATTGCAAACTATGCCCATCTTGGGGGGCTCATATCTGGGTTAATCTTTGGTATGCTTATAAAAATTTTAGGAAAAACAGTAATTTAATGAAACCAGTCACTAAAGCCATTCTTCCAGTAGCCGGGCTTGGAACTAGATTTTTACCAGCAACAAAAGCTATCCCGAAAGAAATGCTACCAATTATTGATAAACCCTTACTGCAATATGCAGTTGAAGAGGCCTTAGAAATAGGTATTAAAGAAATAATATTTATTACTAGCCATGCAAAAAAAGCAATTAAAAGACATTTTCTTCAAAATAAAGATCTTGAAGATTCACTTCTTAAAAATGGTAAAGAGGATTTTATTGAGTCCATTAATCCTAAGAAATTTAAAGATATAAAATTTACATTTGTTGATCAGGATGAGCAAAAAGGACTCGGTCATGCAATAGCTCTTGCAGAACCTTTTCTAGATGAAGATGATGAGGCTGTAGCTATAATTCTTCCAGATGATCTATTTATAGCCAACGGCAAGAGTTGTCTTCAGACTTTATCTGATCTTTACAAAGAGACATCAAACTCAGTAATAGCAATTAATGAAGTGGCAGAAAATAAGTTATCAAATTATGGCGTCATTGATGCTTCAGAAATTTCAGGATCAACTTTTCAAATTCATGGAATTATAGAAAAACCAAAATTAGAAGATGCTCCATCTAATATGGCTGTATGCGGTAGATATATTTTGTCTAAATCAATATTCAAATCATTAAAAAATATAGAACCAGGTGCAGGTGGCGAGCTTCAACTTACTGATGCAATTAAAGACCTATTAGATTCTGAAAAAGTTATTGCTTCATCTTATGAAGGTCAAAAATTTGATTGTGGAAGTAAGCAAGGCTTTGTTGAGGCAACTATATTTCTAGCTCTTGCTAACAAGGATATTAATAAAGATATTCTTAAATCAATACAAGAATTAACAAATTGAAATTTTTATTTGTAATTTTAAGACTATTTTCGCCAGAAGTAGCTCACTCAATTTCTTTGAATGGTTTAAAGTTAATTCATAAATTAGGCTTAATTCGAATTGTCGCAAGTAAAAAGATAAGCTCCTCAGATCAATATAGACTTAATAATCTGTTATTTAATAATAGACTGGGTGTAGCAGCTGGCTTAGATAAAAATGGAGATTTTATAGACTCATTAGGAGCTTTAGGTTTTGGTTTTCTTGAAGTCGGAACTGTCACACCTCTAGCTCAGGATGGCAATCCAAAGCCAAGAATATTTAGAGTCTTTAAAGAAAATGCGATTATTAATCGTCTAGGTTTTAATAATAAAGGCGTAGATTATCTTGTTAATAAATTAAAATCTAGAAACTATGAAGGTATTGTTGGAGTTAACATTGGAGCTAATAAAGAATCAAAAGGTGAAAAAAGAATTGCTGACTATGTAGAATGTTTTAATAAAGTTTATGAATTATCTGATTACATAACTATTAACATTTCATCGCCTAATACCCCCGATCTAAGAGATTTACATAACAAAGAAAACATCTATGAATTATTAAGGTCATTAGATAATCAAAAAAAATTATTTAATACTATTAAGCCAGTATTTTTGAAAATATCTCCTGATGAAGCAACTGAGACCTTGCAAACTATTATTGAGGCTGTAAGAGAATTTAGTATTTCAGGATTAATTGTATCTAATACCACAATCGATAAATCTATTCTTAAAGATACTTCATTTGTTGATGAATCTGGCGGCCTATCTGGAGAACCTCTTTTTAATAAATCTACTCAATTAATATATTCAATAAAACAAATTGATCCAAGCATACCTATTATTGGTGTTGGAGGCGTGATTGATAAGAATGGCTATATAAAGAAACTAGATGCTGGTGCTGAGCTTGTTCAGATATATACTGGCTTTATTTTAAAAGGCCCAAATATTATTTCAGAACTATTAGATTAATAGCAGCCAACAAAATGGAGTATTAATGGAATACATGGTAATTATCCTCGTTATAGTATTCTTTATTGGTTCTGTTAGCTTCTCAATGCCATCAAAACGCAGCAAGCAAATTGCTCAACTCAGATTAGATGCAGTAAAACTTGGATTTAAGATTTCTTCCTTGGCATATTCTAATATTTCATTTAAAAGTGATGATATGAGGTTAGCAAGTTATCAAATAAAAAATTTATCAAATATTAAAGAAGCTCACTTTATTAAAGACAAAAACGAATTTATTTTGTATTCTCCCTCCAAGCTTAAATATTCTAATGAATATGAAACGCTATTATTGAGCATAAGGTCTCTGCCAGAATCTATTATAGAAATAATATTTTCCCAAGCATTAATAGTATTTCTATGGAACGAGAATTTAGGTATTGAAGAATTAAGAAGAATTGATAGTGATTTAAAAAAATTATAAATATCTCTTGCCAAAAGAAGTATGCAGATGTTATTTATAAAAAAAGGAATATATTTTTATTATGGCTAAATCTCTTGTAATTGTTGAATCACCCGCGAAAGCTAAAACAATATCTAAGTATTTGGGCTCTGAATATATTGTAAAATCAAGTGTTGGACACATTCGAGATTTGCCTAAAGGCAAATCAAAGACGCCTGCAAAGAGAAATGTTTTACCTAAGGATATCTCAGCTGAAGAAAAAGAAATTCTTAAAAAGATCAATAAAAGAAAAGCAGATGTTAAACGTTGGGGTATAGACCCTGAAGATGGGTGGAAGGGTATTTACGAGATAATACCTGGCAAAGAAAAGGTTGTTAAAGAGCTACGAGCTGCTGCAAAAAATGTAGATCATATCTATCTTGCAACTGATTTAGATAGAGAAGGAGAGGCTATTGCATGGCATTTAAAAGAAGCCTTAGGTCCAAAAAAATATGAATTTTCAAGAGTTCGTTTTAATCAAATTACAAAAACTTCTATTCTTGAGTCATTCGCTGATCCCAAAGAGATTGATCAAGATCTTGTTAATGCTCAGCAAGCAAGAAGATTTTTAGATAGAGTAGTTGGGTTTGAGTTATCACCACTATTATGGGAAAAGGTTGCTAGAAATCTTTCTGCAGGAAGAGTGCAATCTGTTGCTTTAAGACTTCTAGTTGAAAGAGAGCATTTAATCCAAGCTTTTGTACCCGAAGAATTCTGGGAAGTAAGGATGTCAGCCTTAAACTCTGAAAATCAGAGTATTAATTTTTCTTTAAATAGAAAAAAATCAGAACCTCTTTTAAAACAGGATGAAGCAAAGCGCATAGAAGATATTATTAAGTCCTCAAATCTTTTAATTAATGATGTTTCCAAAAAACCTGTAAAAGTTAAACCTAAGGCTCCCTTTATAACCTCAACATTGCAACAAGCTGCAAGTACTAGATTAAGCTTTAATGTGAAAAGAACAATGAGGGTTGCACAAAAGTTGTACGAAGCAGGACTTATAACCTATATGAGAACTGATGCTCCAAGTTTAAGTAAAGATTCAATTCTAGATGCCAGAAATTATATTGGTGACAAGCTAGGTGATAAATATCTTACAAATGCACCTAGGATTTATTCTAGTACAGAAAATGCTCAAGAAGCCCATGAAGCTATCCGTCCTACCAATGCTTTTATGACAGGCAATCAACTATTGAATCATAGCGAAGAGGAAACTAGGCTCTATGAGCTAATATGGCAACAATTTATAGCTTCACAAATGCCAGATGCTGAATATCTTTCTACATCTGTAAAGATTAATCTTGAGGACTACGTATTTTCTGCCAATGGACGAGAAGTAGTTTTTGATGGTTATACTAAAATTTCAGGTAATTCATCGAAGAATCCTGATGATGCAATCCTACCTCCCTTATCAGAAGGTGATGTATTAAATCTAGAGCAATTGGATCTAGATCAAAAATACACTAAACCTCCTGCGAGATTTTCTGAAGCAGCACTTGTTAAAGAGCTAGAAAAAAAAGGTATTGGCAGACCTTCAACCTATGCCTCTATTATTTCTACAATTCAAGATCGCGGCTATGTAGATGTTGAAAATAGAAGATTTTTTGTAAAGAAAATAGGTTTAATTGTTGCAGACAGATTGCTAGAAAGCTTCAGCGATATTATGGATTACAGCTTTACTGCAAACTTTGAAGATCAACTTGATAAAGTGGCAGAGGGTGAACTTGAATGGAAGTCGGTATTGGATAGTTTTTACTCAGCATTTAAAAAAGATTTAACACTTGCATTTACTGATGAGGGTATGAGAAAAAATATACCCACACAAACTGATATTACCTGTTCATTATGTTCCTCTAATACCATGGTTATAAGAAATTCTGGAACAGGAGTTTTCTTAGGATGTAATGGCTACAACAACGAAGGTGAAGATAAGTGCAAAGGAACATTAAATCTTATTTCTGGAGATGAAGCGATAAGTCTAGACGATCAAGATGAAGCATCTAACCTTATGAAAAGAGAGCGTTGTCATATATGCGGAACTAGCATGGATAACTTTCTTATGGATGAAACGCGTAAATTGCATGTCTGTGGAAATAATCCAGATTGTTCAGGCTATAAAATTGAGCAAGGCGCCTTTAAACTTAAAGGCTATGACGGGCCATTACTTGAATGTCATAAATGTGGTGCTGAAATGCAACTTAATACTGGTAAGTTTGGAAAATATTTCTTATGCCTAAATGATAATTGCGGAACTACAAGGAACTTGCAAAGAAATGGTGAGCCAAAGCCTATTGTCATGGAGCCAATTCTATCTGAATTGGCATGTGAGAAATTTGAAGATCATTATTTGCTTAGAGACAGCATGAAGGGTCTATTTTTAGCAGCAAGCAAGTATCCAAAGAATAGAGAGACAAGAGCTCCTAAGATAGAAGAATTTATATCTATAGTTACTGAAGACACTTTAATGGACGCATGTAGGTATTTAAAAGATCCAAAAAAGCATTTTTATCTTTTAAGTGGCCCATTAAAAGATAAAGATAAAAATCCATACGTAATTAGATATAACAAAGCTGAAGATACTCATTACCTAGCTTCAGAAAAAGATGGAAAGAAAACTAAATGGACGGCTGTTTTTGATAATGATGAATGGAGAGAGCAATTAAAGAAATAGCTTCCTCAAGTGAACTTGCTAACTTGTACCAAGATATAGCTAAAAATTTATTAGAGCAAAATAACCTTGATAATCAAAACTATCTTTTTTTAATCTCGCTTGAAAAAAGTCTAAGTTACTTTGCAGATGAAATATTTGAAAAAATTCAAGCAGCTGATCATGAGGTCATTTCTAATTTTTCATGTAAAGCTAAATGGCAGAGCCTTTCAAAAAATACCACTATTCAAAATATTATTATTCCTGAAATAAGTCATGGAGGAGTTATTGAACAAATATATTCATATCAAATATTGCTTCTTTCACCAAAAAGAGATGATTTAATCTCAACTGATAGCTCAATTGACTTGAAAAAATTAAATGAGTTATTAGATAGGTCATATAGATGGATAAGCTTACTTCGTAATAACTTAGATGAATGTTAAGCTACCTAAATCAGGAGAATAAATGTCAAACTACTTAGAACTTGCTCAATTACCAGATGGAACTATCGTTCTTAGGCGATCAGATGATCATGAAAACCCAATAGTAAAAATAGAGTTTTCAGGTGAATCAAAGGATTTTCTTCAGGGACAAGAATTAAATGTTGCTAAAGAAATGATAAGGGCGGGTATTGAGAGTGTTAGTGGTAACGTTACAGACTTCGACGAATTCTTAGAATCGCAAAAAGGCAATCTGGTTAAAAAACCTGTAATTCTGCATTAATTCTCTCGAATAAGACCTACACTTTTTCCTTCTATATGGATTTCAGTCTCTCTTAGATCAATTTTAATATCTTTAAAATCTTCATTAGCCGGTTTTAGATAGACCACCTCGGGAGATTTTCTTTCAAAATACTTAACAGTTACTTCGTCTTCAATTCTAGCAACTACAATATCTCCATTTCTAATGTCTTGTGTTTTTTTCACAGCGATAAGATCGTCTTCCATAATTCCTGCATCTTTCATGCTTAAACCTTTAACTCTTAAAAAATAATCAAAACCACTGCCAAAGAAGGTGGGTGGACAATTAACTGTCTTTTCAATATTTTCAGATGCAAGTGTTGGAGATCCAGCAGCAACCAAACCAATAATTGGAAAACCATTTTCCTCAATCTCAACTGGATTAACTAAAGATATACCTCTTGAAGTGCCGCTTTCGATATTAATAAAACCTTTTTTTTCCAAAGCTCTTAAATGTGTTTCTGCAGAATTGGGGGATTTAAAACCTAATTCTTTACAAATATTAGCCCTAGTTGGAGGAAATCCTGTCTTATTAATGTATTCTTGAATACAATCAAGTACTTTATTTTGTTGGATTGTTATTTCTTTCATAATATTGTTAAATTATACTGAATGTATATACAGTATATTACTTAAATCATACATATAGCAAGAATTATTAAATGGAAAAATCAAAGTTAATTATAGGTATATCCTCAAGAGCTTTATTTAATCTTGATGATAGTCATGAGATTTATCTTAAAGATGGACTTGAAGCTTATCAAAAATATCAAATTGATAATGAAGAAAAAACACTCGAGCCTGGTGAAGCCTTTCCGCTTGTAAAAAAAATATTAAATATTAATTCTCATTATTTAGATGGAGATCGTATAGAAGTTATTCTTCTTTCAAGGAATACCTCTGATACTGGTCTTAGGATTAGAAATTCAATTGAAGCTCATAATCTCAATATAAGTAGAGCTGCCTTCTGTGGCGGGGAAAGTCCGCACAAATATGTCAAAGATTTTGGTGTACATCTCTTTTTATCAAGTAGCCTGGAGGACGTGAAGTTAGCTATAGAAAGCCAAGTTGCAGCGGCAACAATTGTTTCCAAAGCAAGTTCTCCAAAAACAAAAAATAATGATGACTTGTTAAGAATTGCTTTTGATGGTGATGCTGTTATTTTTTCTGATGAATCTGAACAAATTTATCACGACAAAGGCCTTGAAGCTTTTATTGATAATGAAAAGAAGGCCACAAGCATTTTAAAGGCCGGACCCTTTAAAAACTTTATTGTTGAATTAAATAAAATCCAAAGCGAATTTAAAATTAATGAATGTCCTATAAGGACTGCTTTGGTAACTGCAAGATCTGCTCCATCTGATAAAAGAGTTATAAAAACTCTAAGAGAATGGGGAGTAAGAATAGATGAGTCATTATTTTTAGGTGGTATGTCTAAACAAGAATTTTTAAAGTCATTCCAGGCAGATATATTTTTTGATGATCAAGAAACAAACATAATAGAAGCTTCAAAAACTACAGCATCCGGCCATGTTCCTTATGGCGTCAAAAATAGCAAAGGATAGTAATGGAAATTATATGTTTTGATATGGAAGGAACTCTTACTCCTGAAATTTGGGAAAAGGTTGCTGCAAATACACAAATAGAAGACTTCAATAAAACCACTAGAGATATACCAAATTATGGTGAATTGATGGATTATCGTTTAAAGCTTATGCAAGCAAACGGATTAAAGTTAGCTGATATTCAACAAGCTGCAAGCCAATTAGAATTACTTCCTGGTGCTTTAGATTTTTTAAATAGGGTCCGTAAGAACTTTCAAGTTGTTATTCTTTCAGACACCTTTCATGAAATAGCAAGCCCTCTTATGGAAAAGCTTGGTCATCCTCTTTTGTTATGTCATAACCTATCTATAGGAGATGATGGTAGTGTTTTGGAATATCACTTACGTCATGAAAAAGCTAAACAACAAGCGATTCTTAGCTTCCAATCTATGGGTTATCGATGTTTTGCTGCTGGGGATTCTTATAATGATATACAGATGTTTGAAGTCGCTGATAAAGGCTTCTTTATTAATGCACCTTTAAAAATATCATCTGAATATCCTGAAATACCTTCATATAATAGTTATGATGACTTGGAAAATGCATTTAAAGCAGACTCACATTTTATAAAATGAGCGAACATTTAAAGTTAAATAACTATTCAAGACCGAAGCTAGATTTGCCTGGAGAAGACAATAATCTACTCCTACATAGCTGTTGTGCACCTTGTGCAGGTGAAATCATGGAAGCTGTGGCAGCTTCAGACATCAAAACTACAGTATATTTTTACAATCCAAACATTCACCCTTTAGCTGAATATGAAATAAGAAAAGATGAGAATAAAAGGTTCTGCGATAAGTTGGGTTTTGAATTTATAGATGCAGATTATGATAAAGATAATTGGTTTGAAAGAATTAAGGGCCTTGAGAATGAACCTGAAAGAGGCAAAAGATGTACTGAGTGTTTTGATATGAGGTTTGAACGTTCAGCTTTGTATGCTCATGAAAATAATTTTGGCGTTTATGCTACTACTTTAGGAATATCTCGTTGGAAAGATATGGATCAAATTAACAGCTCTGGAGATAGAGCAGCTGAAAGATATGATGAGGTTACTTATTGGGATTTTAATTGGAGAAAGCAAGGCGGATCCTCAAGAATGATTGAGATATCTAAAGAAGAAAATTTTTATCAGCAAGAATATTGTGGATGCGTATACAGCCTTAGAGATACCAATAAATGGCGAATGAAAAACAATAAAGACAGAATCATAAGAGGCGTAAAATTTTACTCATAAGTCTTTATTTGGGAAACAACCATACCATCTTGTACAATAGCCTCACTTTTTATGACAGCTGGAAATAAATTTAGACAAGCAATCAAGGATAACAATCCTCTTATGATTGTGGGCGCTATAAATGCATACTCAGCAATTCTAGCTGAAAAGCAAAATCACAAAGCAATTTACTTATCTGGTGGCGGAGTAGCTGCAGCTTCACATGGAATTCCAGATCTTGGAATTACTACTATGGAGGATGTTTTAGTAGACGCTAAAAGAATCACAGCTGCGAGCTCATTGCCTCTATTGGTAGATATTGATACTGGATGGGGCGGCGCTTTTAACATTGCTCGAACTATAAAAGAGATGGCAGGGGCAGGTGTTGCCGCAGTTCATATGGAAGATCAAATTTCTCAAAAAAGATGTGGCCACAGACCTAATAAAAGTTTAGTAACTTGCAACGAAATGGTAGATAGAATCAAAGCTGCTGTTGATGCTAGAGAGGATGATTCTTTTTTTATTATGGCTAGAACTGATGCATTTGCTTCAGAGGGCATGCAAGCAGCAATAGACAGATCATCAAAATACCTTGAAGCTGGTGCTGATGGAATTTTTTTAGAGGCTGTAACTGATTTGGAGGATTATAAAGAGTTTAAATCACAGGTAGATGCTCTTTTGCTCGCAAATATAACTGAATTTGGAAAAACGCCACTCTTTACGAATGCTGAATTAGCATCAGTGGGAGTTGATATGAGTTTATATCCACTATCAGCATTTAGAGCCATGAGTTTGGCTGCTGAAAAAGTCTACGAATCTCTGCTAAAAGAAGGGACTCAAAGAAATGTTTTAGATATAATGCAGACACGCGAAGAACTATATGAGCGTCTAAATTATCACGAGTTCGAACAAAAATTAGATAAATTATTTTCTGAAGAAGGGGACAAATAATGGTTAAAAAATTAGAAGGTGCTGGCCTAAGGGGTCAAGTGGCTGGAGAAACTTCATTATCAACTGTTGGTCAAATAGAAGGTCTTGCCTACAGAGGGCATAAAATTGAAACTCTTGCCGAAAAAGCAACTTTTGAAGAAGTAGCCTATTTATTGTTATATGAAAAACTACCTAACCAAACTGAGCTCAATGCATATAAAGCATTATTAAAAAGCCAAAGAGATTTACCGCAAGCCTTAAAAGAAGTCTTACAAAAGATACCTGCTGCTGCACATCCAATGGATGTCATGCGAACAGGTACTTCAATGCTTGGTAATCTTGAGCCAGAGGGTGATTTTGAAAATCAGCTTAATTCAATCAACAGAATGATTGCTACTATGCCTTCAATTGTTACTTACTGGTATAAATTTTCTCATGATGGACAAGACATAGATTTAGTGAATGACGAAGATAGCATGGCAGGACATTTCTTGCATATTCTTCATGGTAAAACACCATCTGATCTTCATAGAAGAGTAATGGATGTATCTTTAGTTCTATATGCTGAGCATGAATTTAATGCTTCAACCTTTACTGGAAGAGTTTGCGCTTCAACTATGTCAGATATTCATTCTTGTGTAGTTGCTGCCATAGGATCCTTAAGAGGTCCATTGCACGGCGGCGCTAATGAAAAAGCTATGGAATTAATCGAAAATTGGACTAGCAGAGATGAAGCTAAGACAAAGATATTAGCTATGCTAGAAAATAAAGAAAAAATTATGGGATTTGGTCATGCTGTTTACTCTATAAGAGATCCACGTAATGCAGTTATTAAAGAATATGCCAAAGAACTATCTTTATTACATGAGAATGATGATTTGTATCAAGTAGCCGAAGAGGTTGAAAAAGTTATGGCAGATGAAAAGAAAATGTTTGCTAATGCTGACTTCTTTCATGCACCAGCATATTTTTATATGGGCATACCTACAAAACTATTCACGCCTATTTTTGTGATGTCACGAGTATCAGGCTGGACTGCACATTGTATGGAGCAAAGATCTAATAATAGAATTATTAGACCAAGCGCTGATTATATTGGAGTTGAAAGCTCTGAATGGGTTGACATACAAGATAGGTCGTAACTATGTCATCTAATGTTGATCAAAATGTCAGACCAGACTATGACGCAGTTATTGTAGAAATTGCTGATTACGTTACCAATTTTCAAATAGAATCTGAGCTTGCTTTAGATACTGCAAGGAACTGCTTGATAGATACCATAGGCTGCGGCTTACTTGCACTAAAATTTCCTGCTTGTACAAAAATGTTAGGGCCAGTAGTTGAAGGCACTTCAGTACCTTTTGGCGTGAGAGTTCCTGGAACTAATTTTAAACTAGACCCAATTAAAGGTGCTTTTGATATTGGTTGTATTATCAGATGGCTCGATTATAACGATACTTGGCTTGCTGCCGAGTGGGGCCATCCATCAGATAATCTTGGTGCAATATTAGCTGTTACTGATTTTATTTCTCAACAAAATATAGCTGAAGGCAAAGATCCTTTAACGATGAAGACTGTACTTGAGTCGATGATAATGACTCATGAAATTCAAGGAATACTCGCGCTTAAAAATAGTTTTAATAAAGTTGGTTTAGATCATGTTGTTCTAGTAAAAGTAGCATCAACAGCATTAGTTACAAAATTAATGGGTGGAACTAAGCAGCAAATTATGGATGCAGTTAGTCATGCTTGGGTAGATGGACAAAGCCTTAGAACTTATCGTCATGCACCCAATGCAGGTTCTAGAAAAAGTTGGGCTGCAGGTGATGCAACCAGCAGAGCAGTTAGATTGGCTATGATTACTCTGTCAGGAGAAATGGGTTATCCAGGAGTTTTATCTGCTCCGGTATGGGGTTTTGAGGATGTATCATTTAAAGGACAAAAGCTTTCACTTCCTCAACCTTTTGCAACTTATGTAATGGAAAATGTGCTTTTCAAAATTAGTTTTCCAGCTGAATTTCATGCACAAACTGCTGTAGAAGCAGCCGTTACTTTGCATCCAGAAGTTAAAGACAGATTAGATGACATTAAGTCAATTGAAATTACAACTCATGATTCAGCTATAAGAATTATCTCAAAAGTCGGCGATCTTAATAATCCGGCAGACAGAGACCACTGCCTTCAATATATGGTTGCTATTGGATTATTAAAAGGTGATTTGATTGCTGAGGATTACGAGGATGACGTTGCAGCTGATCCAAGAGTAGATGCTTTGAGAGAAAAAATGGTTATAAGTGAGGATGAAAGATATTCAATTGAATATCATGAAGCTGATAAACGCTCTATAGCTAATAAAATTCAAATTCATTTTAATGATGGTTCTTCAACCGAAGCTATAGAGGTTGAATATCCCATTGGGCATAAACGCAGAAGAGAAGAGGGCATTCCAGTGCTTGAACAAAAATTTATGAGTAATCTAAAAATAACTTTTGATGCTGCTAAGTGTGATGAAATTTATACACTCTGTACTAATCAGGAAGCACTAGAAAATACTTCTGTTACAGATTTCCAAGAATTATTTACTTTACAAAACAACAACTTTTAAATTATGACTAAAAATATTCTTATCATCGGCGGAAGTTCAGATATTGGACTTGAAATAAATAATCTTGCTAGAGCAGAGGGCCATAGTGTTTATGGAACCTCAAGAGATGAAGCTGTTTCAGATAATTATGATAATTTCATTCATCTAGATCCTAACCAAAACTTAGATGCGTTAGATGAAATCCCTGAGGATATCCATGGATTGGTATATTGCCCTGGAACTATAAACCTTAAATCACTCCAAAGACTTACTCTAGAAGATATTAAAGCTGAAATGGAAGTAAACTTTTATGGTGCGTTTAATGTCATTAAAAAAGTCCTTCCAAACTTAAAAAAGAATGATGGTGCATCGATAGTTTTATTTTCAACAGTAGCAGCTAATACAGGCATGCCAATGCACTCATCCATAGCTGCATCTAAAAGTGCGCTCGAAGGATTTGCAATTAGCTTAGCAGCAGAGCTTGCTCCAAGAGTTGCTATTAATTGTGTAGCCCCATCAATTGTCGACACTAAATTAGCTTCACATATCCTCTCCACGGATGAGCGCAAAGAGGCATCTGCTCAAAGACATCCCTTAAAATCAATTGGCTCTGCTAAACTAGTTGCACAAACTGCATTTCATTTACTAAGCGCTAAAGACAACTGGATCACCGGACAAGTTATAGCTGTTGACGGTGGTTTATCCTCCTTAAAAACTTAAAACTTTTCATTAAAAAGAGATGCACTTTATTATGTGTATTTTAAAAATGCTTATTTACGAGACATATAAATTATGTTTATATAAGATACATTTTATTAAATTTTTTTTACTTGAAACACCTAACATCTTTTTCGAATAAATTTATATCAATATCTTTAATTTTCCTGTTTGTTGTTTCTTGTGGTGGCGGTGGCGGAGGTGGAGGCGCTCCAGCTCCAGAACCTAGTCCAACTTCATCTCTTTCTTCATCCTCCTCATCAGTACTAATAGACACTCCAGTTACTCTAACTTGGTCATCTACCAATGCTACTTCATGTACTGCAACTGGAACCTGGTCTGGTACAAAGGCAACTAGTGGTTCTGAAGATGTAACCATTGCAACACCAGGACTTAATCAATTCACCATTACCTGTTCAGGTGCAGGCGGCTCAAGAGCAGCATCTGTTACTGTTGAGGGTTATAGAAACACTGATGGTGTTTCAGTGGATGGCTATATTCGTCAAGCTGACATCTTTATTGATACCAATGATTCTTATACTGCAGATTCTGGTGAAGATACAACAACCTCAGATAATGATGGTAAGTTCACCATCAAATATTCTGATGGAAATCTGATTAGTTTAGGTGGAACCGATCTTGATTCTGGTAATGCCTTAGATAATCTTTTAATTGTCCATAAGCTCACAGGTCATTCTGACTTTAAAGCTGTTACACCGGTAACTTCAGTGGCAGCTTTTATGACAGATCCATCTTTAGTCAATGCAGCACTTGGAATTGATGCATCTCTTGATATTGCTATTGTTGATCCTGTTGCAGGCAAAGGTGATGGTGGAATCAATGATTATTTATACGAGAAGGGTAATCAGCTCACAGTTTTGGCTTATGCATTACAAAACATTACGAACAATCTAAATACCACAACGGAAACTACTCAAGATTACTTTAAAGCTATAGCTGAAGAAACAGATACAGAATATACAGCAACTACTCTCAAGGTAGATATTGAAACCGAAGCTTTTATAACCAAAGTTATTGATAATATTATTAGTGCTAAAGCTTTAACGGTAGCTGAAGAAGCAAGAACAAATCTTATCTCAGCATTGTCTTCAGTGATGCCAGTTATTGAGGTTAAATCCTCAGATACACTTTCTACTGCGGTTTTTGATTTTGCAACCAGCACCCTGCAAACAGATGCGCAAGCTTTAGCTAACGGAACAGCAACTGCAGAAATTATTTCAAGCTATCAATCAGATGTTCTTAACTATATTGCAACTGATCAGGATGTAGATGCTGACGAGCTAGCTCCAGAAATTACTGCCATAGCTGATGAAGCTACTTTAGAAGAAGATGAAAGCCTTGATATTAATCCACTTTCCAATGATTCATATTTAACCTCTGCACCTATTAGTGTTGCCGCTGCCAATGGTGCAAGTGGAGTAACATCAGTTTCAAATAATATAGTTACTTATTCACCTGATGCTGATTTTAATGGTTCAGATGCCTTTGATTACACTATTACCCAAGGCGATAAAACCTCATCTGCTAATGTTGCTGTCACGGTTAACGCAGTAAATGATGCACCAACATTTAACAATTTACTTTCTACTTATAGCGTTGCTGAAAATCAAACTGCCATTACTACTGTTGCTGGCTCTGATGTAGATGAAGATGATTTAACAATTGCCTTGAGTGGAACAGATGCAGTAAGTTTTAATCTTTCTACTTCTAATGTTTTAACTTTTGTAGAAGCGCCTGATTTTGAAACAAGAACAAGTTATGCAATAACTTTAGCTGTAAGTGATGAAAGTGAAACTACTTCTAAAGATATTACTATTTTAGTTACTAATGTTAATGATATAGCTCCAGTGATATCGTTCAGACTGCTACCTTTAGTGCTGCTGAAAACCAAACAGCTATTGGAAGTGTTGTTGCCACAGATGCTGAAGATGACCCTTTAACTTACGCAGTCAGCGGAGCTGAATTAGCTATCTCATCTGCAGGTGTCTTAACCTTTGTCGCAGCTCCTGACTATGAAACTAAAGCTTCTTATACAGCAACCGTAACGGTGAATGATGGTGTGAATGATACTACTCAAGCAATAACTGTTAGCGTTACCAACGTTAATGATATAGCACCAGTGATTACTTCAGCTGCCACCTTTAGCGCTGCTGAAAACCAAATTGCTATTGGAAGTGTTGTTGCAACAGATGCTGAAGACGACCCTTTAACTTACGCAGTCATCGTGGAACTGAATTAGCTATCTCATCTGCTGGTGTCTTAACCTTTGTCGCAGCTCCTGACTATGAAACTAAAGCTTCTTATACAGCAACCGTAACCGTAAATGATGGTGTGAATGATACTACTCAAGCCATCACTGTCTCAGTTACTCAACGTGAATGATATAGCTCCAGTGATATCGTCAGCTGCTACCTTTAGTGCTGCTGAAAACCAAATTGCTATTGGAAGTGTTGTTGCCACAGATGCAGAAGATGATCCTTTAACTTACGCAGTCAGCGGAGCTGAATTAGCTATCTCATCAACTGGTGTTTTAACCTTTGTCGCAGCTCCTGACTATGAAACTAAATCTACTTATACAGCGACTGTAACGGTGAATGATGGTGTGAATGATACTACTCAAGCCATCACAGTTTCAGTTACCAACGTTAATGATATAGCTCCAGTGATTACTTCAGCTGCTGCCTTTAGTGCTGCTGAAAACCAAATTGCTATTGGAAGTGTTGTTGCAACAGATGCTGAAGATGACCCTTTAACTTATAAAGTATCGGGAACTGAATTAGCTATCTCATCAACTGGAGTTCTAACCTTTGTCGTAGCTCCTGACTATGAAACTAAAGCTTCTTATACAGCAACCGTAACCGTAAATGATGGTGTGAATGATACTACTCAAGCCATCACAGTTTCAGTTACCAACGTTAATGATATAGCTCCAGTTATATCGTCAGCTGCTACCTTTAGTGCTGCTGAAAACCAAATTGCTATTGGAAGTGTTGTTGCCACAGATGCAGAAGATGATCCTTTAACTTATAAAGTATCGGGAACTGAATTAGCTATCTCATCAACTGGAGTTCTAACCTTTGTCGCAGCTCCTGACTATGAAACTAAAGCTTCTTATACAGCAACCGTAACCGTAAATGATGGTGTGAATGATACTACTCAAGCCATCACAGTTTCAGTTACCAACGTTAATGATATAGCTCCAGTGATTACTTCAGCTGCTACCTTTAGTGCTGCTGAAAACCAAACAGCTATTGGAAGTGTTGTTGCAACAGATGCTGAAGATGATCCTTTAACTTATAAAGTATCGGGAACTGAATTAGCTATTTCATCTGCAGGTGTCTTAACCTTTGTCGCAGCTCCTGACTATGAAACTAAAAGTTCATATACAGCGACTGTAACGGTGAATGATGGTGTGAATGATACTACTCAAGCCATCACTATCTCAGTTACTAACGTTAATGATAATTCTCCAATAATATCAGCTGAATCATCTTATTCAATTTTAGAGAATCAAACATCTGTCGCAACAATTTCAGCATCAGATGCTGATGGTGACTCATTGAAATTTGCAGTAAGCGCTTATGGTAATCTTGAAGTAAAGATTAATCAGGATGGAAATCTATCTCTTGCAAACTCACCTGACTATGAAGCAGATGAGAAATTTACTTTTGCAACAGTAATCGTTAGCGATGGATCTTTTACTTCTGAGAAAGATATTCAAATATATATAAATAATGTAAATGATAATGCACCACAATTTTCTGACAGTCTTCAAATTGAAAATGCTACTGAGGAAAATGATGGTGGAAATTTTATAAATACTCTTCAAGCATCTGATGCTGATGGCGATAGTTTTACATTTAGTGTTGACGATACAGATACGTATAGAATTAATTCTAGTAACATGCTTTTCATTAGTAATGCTACTGATTATGAGAGCGGTGTTACTTTATACACACCTACTATCACAGTAAGTGATGGTCTCAACTCAACATCACTACAATTAAATATAACCATCCTTGACGTCAATGAGCCACCAGTTTTTACTTCATCAACGACATATACTATTGATGAAAACACAGTTGAGGTTGGCACTGTAACCGCAACTGATCCTGAGGGTGATACTGTATCAATTGGTATAGCAGGAGTTAATAATGACGATACATGGAAATTCAGTATCAATCAAAATGGATTGTTAACATTAAATAATCCTGGTGATTATGAAACTAAATCTTCATATACTTTACGTGCAATTGCCCGGGATACTGATTTAAGTAATGAAGATACTTTTCATATAATCACTGTAAATCTAAATGATATTAATGATGCACCAAGCATAGATTCGTCAAACTCATTTATTGCAGATGAAAACCAAACTGATATTGGAAGTGTAGTTGCGTCTGATGAAGATGGAGATACTTTAGTTTATTCAGTTATAAGTGACGATATAACAATATCATCAGCTGGAGTCTTAGCTTTTATTGAAGCACCAAATTATGAGGTTAAAGATACATACACTGCAACACTAAGAGTGGGTGATGGAGAAATTGTCACAACTCAAGATATAACCGTTCTAATTCAAGATGTTAATGACACACCAGTTGTCTCTGCTAATTCATCAATTGAAGTAAATGAAAACAATACTGAAATAGTAAATATCAATGCTAGTGATGAAGATGGAGATACTCTTTCTTACTCAATAACAGGTGGTTCAGATAGGTCAGTTATCAACATTGACCAAAATGGGCTTTTATCATTTGTTACTAGCGCTAATTACGAATCACCAACTGACGACAATGATGATAATTTATACAATATTATTGTTAAGGTTTCTGATGGAAATTCTGAATGGTCAGGCACATTTAATATAACAGTTAAAAATGTTAATGAAGCACCGACTATTGGCTCAAATTATCCTGATGTATTTGAGGTAAATGAAAATGCAACGATAACTTATTATACGGAGCAAATCTCATGTGGTACCAGTCAGATATATCTTACATGCTCACAAGGTAACATCAATCTAGGTAACGGCGCATCACAAACCCAAATAAGTGATGAGGACGGAGATACATTAAACTATTCAATAAGCGGCAGCGATGCTAATAAATTTGGAATTACTCAAAATGGAGCTTTGTACTTAATTGAAGCTGGAGATTATGAGACTCAGGAGATTTACAATTTTGTACTTAATGTAAGTGATGACGAGTTTACAGCATCCAAAACATCTAAAGTTAAATTTATTGATATAAATGAAAAACCAGTTTTTACAACCGGTGCCAATTTAACTATTGAAGAAAATTCCAAGGTTGTAGGTACTATCACAGCAACTGATCCAGAAAATGATTCTATTGAATATTCATTACCAGTTGGAAGCAATGGTGATACAGGCAGTTTTACAATCAATTCTAGCTCAGGCGAATTATCTTTTAGAAGCGCACCTGATTATGAAACTAAATCTTCATATACAGTATTTGTATACGCATCAGATACTAATGGGTCAGCTGGTTTTGCATTAAAAGTTTTCACGGTAAATGTTACTAATGTTAACGATAACTCCCCGGTCTTTACTTCATCAGCTACCTTTAGTGCTGCTGAAAACCAAACTGCTATTGATACAGTAACAGCGACTGATGCCGATGGTGATAGTGTCACTTTCACAGTTTCAGGTT
>CAXYBK010000003.1:0-94277 GCA_964275345.1 uncultured SAR86 cluster bacterium
CAGTCATCATCATAGGAAGTGCGCTTGATAGATAATTCGCTGACTCAAGAACAGCAGCATATCCAGCTAGATTTGCTTGAGAACTAAGTACATCCATTTTTTGTGCTCTCGTAATTCTTGGTATGAATTCCATGCTCACCAAATTTATATTTTTTTCAGCACATAGATTTATCATTGATGAATTAGAAAAAGGATTCATGAGACCAAGAAGTGTTGCGCCGTTTTTCATTGAGCTCAGCTCAATGTCTGTAAGAGGTTGAAGGGATATTATTAAATCAGATTTTTGGATGCATTCATCTCTGGAAGTTTTTGTAATACCTTTATTGATGAAATCTGCATCTGAAGTGTAGATACCTGAACCAATATTATCTTCAAATAATATTTCAGCACCCAAATCAGTAAGAGCAGAAATTGTGTCAATATGAATAGGAGATCTTGAATCTCTTGAGTCATTTGACTTTAAAGCAGATATAATCACTTATTGGTTTTTTATATTTAGTTTGTAGTGAAGTAAATCTTAATAGGATTTAAAAGTCAATTAGTTTTTTTTGTCATCTAAAACATAGCTTTTATATCAAAAAAAAATGTAGCTCTACTACAAAACTAAACAAATTAATGCTTACTTAAAAAGAATATGACACAAAATATCGATACATCAGAAGTAGAAAAATTTGCTGACTTGGCTGAAAGATGGTGGGATCCAAAAGGTGAATTTAAGCCTCTGCACATTATTAACCCTCTTAGGGCAGAATTTATAGCCTCAAGAGTTGAGCTTGAAAATATGGATATATTGGACGTAGGCTGCGGTGGTGGACTCCTGTGCGAAGCTTTGTTCGACTATAAAGGAATTGTATCTGGTATAGATGCTGCAGGCCCCGGAATTGAAATTGCAAAAAAACATGCAGAAGACAATTACAAAAAAATCTTTTATCGAGATATTACTGCTGAAGAATTAGTAGAAAGTGAATCAGAAAAGTATGATGTTGTGACCTGTCTTGAAGTTATTGAACATGTCCCTGATCCTCAGTCATTAGTTTCCGCTTGTTCGAATTTGTTAAAACCAGGAGGCAGCCTTTTCTTGTCTACTATTAATAGAAATCCACGATCATGGATTACTGCAATCGTTGGAGCAGAATATATATTCAATATACTGCCCAAAGGCACTCATGAATTTTCAAAATTTATAAAGCCATCTGAGCTTGCATCCTACATGAGAGCAGCTGATATTAATTTATCTGAAACCAAAGGAATGTTTTATAACCCTCTCACCCATAAAGCTCATCTTAATAATGATCTTGGTGTTAACTACATGATGTATGGAAAAAAACCAAAAAATTAAAGCGGTTCTTTTTGATCTAGATGGAACACTTGTTGATACTGCTCCTGATTTTGTACTTTCATTAAATAACATTTTAACAAGGCATGGATTTCCAAGCCTTGAACCTTCATTAATAAGATCTAATGTATCTGACGGATCTGCAAAACTAACATCTTTAGGTTTTGGTATTAATAAAGATGATCCAGATTTTGATAAACTTAGAAAAGAATTTTTAGATGAATATAAAATTAATCTTTTAAAGAACTCATTTTTATTCACAGGTATAGATAAACTAATTAAATTTCTTCTAAGCAATAATATTAAATTTGGAATTGTTACAAATAAACCAAGAGAATATGCAGAACCTCTAGTAAAAAATTTTCAAGAATTAGAAAAGTCAGAAATATTAATTTGTTCTGATGATATTTTAGAACCAAAACCAAGCCCTGAAGGTATTAATGTTGCCCTTAAACATTTAAATATATCCAGTTCAGAAACATTCTATATTGGAGATCACATCAATGATCTTGATGCTGGTACAAATGCTGGGGTAAGAATTATTGCTTGTTATTATGGTTATTCATTAAATTCTAAAAATAATCCATACACTTGTGATGTTGCAAATAGTTCTGAAGATTTAACAAAAATTATTAATGAAAATATCTAAAACTAATCATGAAGAATAAAGTTATTTTAATTACAGGTGCTAATAAAGGCATTGGAAAAACGCTGTCGTTAGAGTTCAGTAAAATGGGAGTAAATATAGTTCTTCTTGGAAGAAACGAAGAGTCGTTAGATAGCGTATATGATGAAATTATTACAACCACATCAACTAAACCGCTAATAATAAAATGTGATTTAAGTAATATAGATAACAAAAGTGCTAAACAAATAAATGATGAAATCATGGGAGTTTATGGGAGACTTGATGGCGTTATTTTTAATGCAGCTAAACTCGGAAAAATGTCTACGATTGAGGATTATGAGGAAGATATTTGGAAAGAAGTATTTAATATAAACCTTCATAGTGCATTTATCATTTCTAAGGAAATTTTACCTGCATTAAAAGCTGCGCCCAATGGACGTATTATTTTTACATCTTCTGGAGTAGCGGAAGTTGGTAAGGCTTTTTGGGGAGCTTATTCAGCCTCTAAATTTGCAGTTAAAGGGTTGGCAGAAATTTTAAGAGATGAGCTAGATACAACATCAAATGTAAAAGTCTTTAACTATGATCCTGGTAAAACTAGGACATCTATGAGGGCTTTAGCCTATCCAGCAGAAAATCCTCAAGACTTAAAAGAACCTAAAGTTTTATTTAACGATTACCTCTGGTTTTTTTCTGATGAGAGTCAGTTATCAAATCAACACTATTTCAAATTCGATAATTAAAGAGAATCTAGGCCTTTCCACAAATACAAACTAAGGTAAGTTCTGTATGGAGAGTAAATCTCTTTTAAATCATCGCAGTTAATATGAGGGAAAAAAGTATCAATAGCTTTATTAATTCCCAAATCTCCATCTAGCCATATATCCTCATCACAGATATAGAACATTCTAGTTATGCCTATGGTCCAAGGACCAATGCCTTTAATCTCAATGAGTATTTTTGATAATTCCTCTATTGAGTAATTTTTTAAAGTTTTTTTTGAATGAGATTTTAATAATTTATTATTTAGAATGCCTAAAATATATGCTGCTTTTCTTTTAGAGATGCCCGCAGTTCTCAATATATCTTCAGTTATATCTTCTTTTTTATGTAACTCAATAATCGGTCTTAATCTACTCCATATAGTTCGCGCTGCACTTGTTGAAACCTGCTGACTAACAATGGTTTTAATCAAAAATAAATATAATCTATTTTCTTTATTGTTATTTATTGAAATTTTTTCTGCTGTACTTAAAAAATTATAAAATTTTAAATGCCCATATTTTTTTGATTGCTTTGTTATAAAGCTATGAGCAATTTCAGCCTTGTTGTCCATACTTCTTTAAGCTATTGATCTCATTTTCAGTTAGTTCTCTGAACTTACTTTCAGCTAAAGTCGATGGAAGAAATATCGGACCATACCTAACTCTTTTAAGTCGGCTTACCGTTAATCCAACAGCTTCAAAGATTTTTCTGACTTCCTTATTTTTACCAGAAGTTAAACAAGCTGAAAACCATTGATTTGCCCCAGTTTTCTCACCCTCAACTATGTCACTAAATTTATGGATAGCTCCATCTATCTCAATACCTTTTTTCATCTTGGCCTCTTTATCCTTATCAAAAGATCCCATAGCTCTCACCAAATACTCTCGGTCAATTGAACTTGAAGGATGCATGAGATAATTTGCAAATACACCATCATTAGTAAATAACATTAAACCTGCAGTATTTATATCTAATCTACCAATAGATATCCATTCCCTTTGATTAGATGATTTAGGTAAATAATCAAAGACTATTGGAAGATTTTTCTCCCTAGCATTTGAAGATAAAACTCCTGGAGGTTTGTTTAACATCACTACCTTTAGAGCTACTTCCTTTGATTTAATTATTTTATTTTGATATTCGACTTTATCTTCTGATGTTACTGAAGTTCCAACTAAAGCAACTTTGCCATTAACTTTAATTAAGCCTTTTTGAATTAATTGCTCGCATCCTCTCCTAGAGCCAACACCTGCTGCTGCAAGAAATTTTTGCAATCTTATTGACACTTTTTATTATCTATATTGCTTGTAAGAGTAAAACTTTCATCTACTTCTTGTATTTCTGGAAGGCTTGGAAGTTCTGTAACTTTCTTTAAATTGAAATCATTTAAAAAGTTAGGAGTTGTTGCATATAGTGCGGGTCTTCCTGGAACATCTCTATATCCAGAAACTTTAATCCAATCTCTTTCTAAAAGAGTTCTAACTGTTTGAGTGCTTACATTAACTCCCCTAATGTCTTCAATATCTCCTCTAGTTACAGGCTGCTTGTAGGCAATAATTGAGATAGTTTCCATGAGTGATTTAGATATTTTTTGTGATTTATCATTCCACAATGATGACAGGCATGGGCTAAATTCTTCTTTAACTTGGAGTCTGTAGCCTGAAGCCACCTCCTTTAACTCAATTGAAGATTTTTCATATCTTTCTTCAAGAGCATTAAGAGCCATTTTAATAGATGATAGCTCTAGTTGGCCCAAATCCATCTCTAATAAACTTTTGATTTCTGATAATCTAAGAGGTCTGCCTGCACCAAAAAGTAAAGCTTCTACAGTGTTAACTATCTTATTATTTATCAATTTGAGCTCCTGGCTTTAGATTTAATATAAATCTCATTATTTTCATTCTGTATTAATTCAACGTGACCATCTTTTGCTAATTCTAATGAGGCCAACAAAGAAACTGCAACGCCTTGTTTTCCTTCTGTTTTTTGAATAGTTTTATAAAAACCAACAATGTTCCTTTTACCAAGGATTTGTAAAATTAGGTTAATTCTGTCTTGAGTAGACAGTTCTTCAAAAGCAATTTGATGGCTTGATGTTAGATCTGGCCTTTCAAGTATTTCTTGAAATATATCTCTGAGATCATTTGGATTTAAATTTAGCGGCTCATGGTTATCCTCAAATTTTGGAAGTGCTGTAGAAGCTACAAAATAATCCCTATCGACTCTCGGTAATATAGCCATATTTTCAGAGGCAACTTTAAATCTTTGATACTCTTGCAACCTTCTAATTAACTCAGTTCTTGGATCAAGCTCGTCATCCTCAGATTCTGGCTTTGGAAGTAACATTCTTGATTTAATCTCAGCAAGTGTTGCAGCCATGACTAAATATTCAGCTGCCAACTCAAATTTAAGGCTGTCCATTAACTCAATATATTCAACATATTGATTGGTTATATCTGCAACATTTAATTCAAGGATATCTATGTTTTCTTTTTTTATAAGATATAAAAGTAAGTCCATAGGTCCAGAAAAAGTTTCTAGACATAATTCGAATGCATTTGGAGGTATAAAAAGGTCATCGGGCAGGTTTTCTAACGGTTGACCCATCACAAGCGGAATTTCTAATTGCGTTTGTTGTATGTTATCCATGATAAACACTACATAGTGTAAGGTTAGAAGACTACTAATACAACATATAGTATTTTAAATTTTATGTTATTTGTATTAGATTTTTGAAGACATTTATATGAATTCTAAAAAAAAAGAAATTAATGAAAAAAAAATGGACTAGCGTGCCTAAACTCCTATACTCTAAATAAAAATAATTGTTCTTTTTAATAAATGAATTACTTAACTGACAACACTAGAATTATCGACAGAGTAGATGTCCCTACTCCTGCTGATATGATAAATGAAAATCCCATAACGGATGATATTTCTAGACTTGTCTATGGAACAAGAAATGAAATAAGCCAAATCCTTCATGGAAAAGATCATAGGGTTTTAGTTGTGGCCGGGCCTTGTTCCATTCATGATACAAAATCTGCACTTGAATATGCAGCTTGGCTAAAAGATGCCAGAGATAGATATAATGAAAATCTTTTAATTGTCATGCGTGTATATTTTGAAAAACCTAGAACTACTGTTGGTTGGAAAGGTTTAATTAATGACCCTGATATTGACGGTAGTTATGATATTTCTAAAGGAATAAGAACTGCCAGAAAGTTACTTATCAATCTTGCTGAACTTGGCCTTCCAGCAGGAACAGAATATCTAGACCCTATCAGTCCGCAATATGTTTCTGACTTAATTTCATGGGGTGCAATTGGTGCTAGGACTGCTGAAAGTCAGATTCATAGAGAGCTAGCATCAGGTTTATCTTGTCCAGTTGGTATTAAAAATGGAACAAATGGAGATTTAAAGTTAGCAATTGATGGTATTCAGGCAGCAAATCATCCTCATGTTTTTTTATCAGCAACAAAAGAAGGTGAAGTTGCAGTATTTAAAACCTCTGGGAATATAGATAGCCATATTATTTTACGAGGTGGTAAAAATCCTAATTACTACCCTGAATCTATTGCTGAAACTTTATCAGCTCTAACTGAAGCTGAAGTAAATGAATCAATTATGGTTGATGCAAGCCACGGTAATAGTCAAAAAATATTTAAAAATCAAATACCAGTTGTTTCTTCAGTCTGTGAACAAATAATTAATGGAAATAAAAATCTAAATGGGGTCATGATAGAAAGCCATCTAGTAGAAGGTAATCAAAAGATATCTGATAATCTTGTTTATGGCCAGAGTATTACTGATGGTTGTATGAATATAGAAGATACAGAAGGATGCTTTAAAGAGCTTGATGCAGCGGTATCAAAAAGCAGAGGTTAATAGAGGTTGGGCGATAATAAAATAATCTTTGAAAAAGAAGTTGCAGAAACTCTTGGAATAGAGGCTGCAATTATATTAGAACTATATAAAGCAAAAGAATTTGATGATTCACTTAGTGAAAGAGATTTTTTTAACCAGATGGCTGCTGAGTGTTCTTTTATAAACACAGAAATCCTAAAATCTAATTTTGAAAAACTAAAAAAAGTTAATTTAATTAAATTTGACTCTAATCAAGGTAAACAGTCATCTAAAGATAGTTTTGATTTAAAAACTCCTAATAGAAACGATTCTGAATCTAAAATTAAAATATCTCAAACATGGATCCCAGCAAAAGAGACCATAGAGGTGCTTGAGCTAGGAGGTATTTCAATTGATTTTGCAAAATCAAAACTTAAAGAGTTCAAAATATATTGGACAGAAAGAAATCAAGCAAGGGATAATTGGAATATTCTATTTCTAGACTATATCAGAAGGGAATGGGCTAAAGAAAATTCATCTAACAAAGGTATGCCTTATTGCATGGATAAGAACTGGATTCCCAATGAAGATGTTTTTGCTGTTTTAAATCTCTCTCAGATTACAAAAGAATCAGCCTTAAATTACCTTAAGGAGTTTATAATTTATTGGGAAGAAAATGGGACAGCTCTAAAGTCATGGAATTCAAAATTTATTGAACATGTTAAAAGGAAAGAGTTAGCTACAACAACGAAAAATGGCAAAGAAGATATTCGAAATAATGAACCTGGAAAATTCACGAAAGGTTTTACAGAGAGGAAAAGTGACCAATCCTGGGCAAAAGAATTTAAATTCTGATAACTTGCAAGAGTATATAGAGTCTATAGATGCATTGTTTTTAAAGCTTGAACTTGCTTATCATTATCAATTCTATAAGGTCTTTGGATCTGATGATAAGCTTAATGAGGGTAAAAAATTATGGGCTAATAGCCTGAAAAAATATGACATTGCTTCTATTAATGCTGCATCTGAAGAAATTATTCACACACAACCCTATTTTCCAACTCTAACCGATATAGTAAAACTCTGCGAACAACTAAGAAAAAGTTCATCATTGCCTAGTGCTGATGAGGCATTTATAGAAGCACGCAAATCATTTTCACCAAGAAAAAAATATCAATGGAGCCATCCTATTATTTATCTTGCAGGAAAAAAAACAGGATGGAATTTTTTAAATGAAAGAGATGGAAGAGATATATTCTATGACTTTAAAAAAAATTATGAGGAGCTAGTTAAGGCTGTTAATAATGGTAAAGAATTTTTCATTCCTGAAGATAAAGTTGAAGAGGAACTAAAACCCCTAGATCAAAAACTTTTTGAAAGTTTAAGAAAGAAGTTTAAAATTTAACATTCATTACTTTTTCAAAGTAAATCTTGTTATTATTACTAGTTGTGGCATGTAATATGCCAAATTAATTGGAACACTTATGTCAAAAAATTTACGTATATCATTTTATATACTGCTGCCGCTTAGTTTCTGGATGATTTCGGGCTTATTTGTAGAAGAAAAAATAATTGAAGAAGATAAAATTTCAAGTTTTGCAACTGTTGCTGTTATGAAAAGTAACTCTGAGTTTTACAAGCCAGAAATTCTATTAAAAGCTACAGCTCTATCAGAGAGACGGGTAAATGTTCGTGCAAAAACGTCAGGAGAAGTTGTAAAAATTGGAGCTAGACAAGGGGAATTTATTAAAAAAGATTTTATCCTGTGTAGTCTAGGTGTTGTTGAGTTGAATAGAACTGAAGTGAAGTCACCCTTCTCTGGTTATATAGAAAGTGTTGTAAAACCTGGTAATTTTATTGAAAGAGGTCAAGTGTGTGCGACTATTATTCAGTTAGATCCAATTATATTTGTTGCTGAAGTACCTGAAATAAGCATTGCAAAGGTTAAAGTTGGGCAGAATGTTGATATTAATCTAGTTACTGGTCAAAAGGTTTCAGGTATTTTAAGTTTTGTTTCAAAAAGCGCCTCACCAGCTACAAAAACATTTAGGGTTGAGGTTGAAATACAAAACAAAGATGGATTAATTAAGGATGGTCTTACTGCTGATCTTATTATCAAGACGGATAAGGTAAAAGCGCACAAAATATCACCATCTATATTAATTCTTGATGATGACGGAAAGCTTGGGGTGAGAATAACTAATACAGAAAATATTGTTGAATTTTATGAAATAGAAATTGTTCAAGATTCTCCTGAAGGCCTCAGAGCAACTGGAATACCAGAGGGTTCGAATATTATTATACAAGGACAAGGTTTTGTAGAAGAAGGTCAACTTGTTCAAATTACAACACTAGATCAACTATGACAGGAATAGTTGACTTTGCTTTATCAAAAGCAAAAACCACCTTAATGATTGCTGTATTGATTGTTGTAGCTGGATCATATGCTCGACAAGAAATACCTATTGCAGCATCACCAAATATCCAACTTCCATTTGTAAGTGTTGCTGTTTTTCTAGATGGGGCATCCCCTTCTGATGGCTCTAGATTAGTTGCGAAGCCATTAGAAAACAGGTTGAGAACTGTTCCTGGAGTAAAAACAATTAGAGCTACTAGCAGTCTATCTAATATAAGAATTTTTCTAGAATTTGAAGTTGGATATGATATTGATAAGGCAATTGTTGATACTAAGCAAGCCGTAGAAGAGGTTAAATTTAATTTACCTCAAGAAGCTGAAGATCCTCAGATTAATGAATATAGTAATGCTAATTTTCCTGTAATGAACCTTAGTGTAATTGGTGCAAGCTCACTAAGACAAAAAGTGTTTTATGCAAGGGAGCTTAAAGATAGATTAGAAAAGATTGAGGAAGTCCTTGAAACAGAAGTCATTGGCTCTCCCGATGAAGTTCTTGAAGGTATTATCAACAAATCTAAGATGGAAGCTTATGGGGTGACTCTTACGGATCTCTATTATTCTGTTAGTAATAATAATGTGATCATACCAGGCGGCAAACAAGATACTGGGCTTGGCAGTTTTATGATTGAAGTTCCAAGTGTTATTGAGACAGCTGAGGATGTTTATAGTATTCCAATCAAAGTAACTAAAGATGCTGTTGTAACTTTAAGTGACATAGCTAGCATAAGAAGGACATTCAAAGATTTTAATTCTTATGCAAGAGTTAATGGCGAGGATGCTGTTGCAATTGAAGTTATGCTTAGAGAAGGCGCTAATGCAATAGATGCTGCAAATAAAATTGCAATAGAATTAGATGAATTTAGGAAAATATTACCTGAGAATCTAACAATAGTTAAAACAAATGACGATACTGTTTGGGCTAACATGATGGTATCAGAATTAAATGGCAATATTATTTCTGCTGTTGTCTTGATCATGATTCTTGTGGTTGCAAGTATGGGATTTAGAGTTTCTATGTTGGTGGGTCTTTCTATACCATTTTGTTTTCTGATGACTTATCTAACCTTATTTCTCCTTGGGTATGAGGTAAATTTTCTAGTAATGATGGGGTTATTGCTTGGAATGGGCATGTTAATTGATGGATCAATTGTAGTTACCGAGTATGCAGACAGAAAGATAAGTGAAGGTCTTTCAAGACTTGAAGCCTACAGACTTGCTTCAAAAAGAATGTTCACACCCGTTTTAGCCTCAACAGGAACCACTATAGCTGCGTTTATTCCTTTAATTTTTTGGCCAGGTTTCACTGGCCAGTTTATGAGATATCTACCTATTACAGTTAGCATAGTTCTTGCTTCATCTTTGTTTTATTCACTTGTCCTAATTCCTGTTCTTGGATCATATTTTGGACAAAACTCCTCTACTTTAAAACTAGGTAAAGATAGTGATAAAACTGGAGAACCTTTATTTGATAAATTAGCTGAATATTATGGCAAATTAACAAAAATCTTTGTTAGAAATCCAGGTGAAACTATTATTCTTATCCTTGCCATCTTATTTACTATTGTGACAACTTATACTTTTTACGGCAAAGGAACTGTCTATTTTGCAATAGTAGATCCAGTTAAAGCTGAAATAACTGTGAGAGGTAGAGGAAACTTTTCAGCCTTAGAATCAAAGAAAATAATAGAAGAAGTTGAGGAAAGACTCCTTCAAATTGATGAGCTTGAAAGTGTTTTCTTAAGATCTGGATCACCTTGGTGGGAGCGTGGCGGAGATAAAATTGGAAGTGGTTATGTTGAAGTAGTTGAGCCTTCTGAAAGAGATATAAGCGGTTTAGAGATAATGCAGCTTGTAACAAAAGTAACACAGGGAATACCAGGAATTATTGTTGAAGCCGAAGCTGATCTAGGAGGACCAAGTTTTGATTCCCCTATTGAGTTAAATATAACTGGTGACATTGAAACCGAAGTCGTTTCAGCTGCCTTGCTTGCTGAAGAATATATGAGGAATGAAGTCAAAGGACTAAAAAATATATTTTCAAGTCAGCCATATCCCTCTGTTGAATGGAATGTTCAAGTTGATAAACAAAAAGCTGCTCAACTGGGTGTAAAAGTTGGTGATGTTGGAGCGCTAGTCCAAATGTTAACTTCAGGATTTAAAGTTGGTGAATTTAGACCAGATGACTCAAAGGATGAAGTGGAAATAAGAGTTAGATTTCCATCTGAAGATAGAACGATTACTGGCATTAATACACTAAACGTCACTACTTCAAATGGCCTTGTTCCTGTTAGTTCATTTATAACTCTTACTCCTCAGGAGAATAGAGCAACTGTAAATAGAAGAAACGGTCAGTATGTTCAAGAGCTTGCTGCTGCAACTATAGATGAGTCTGCGGTCGCAGAAAAGGTTGCTGAGATGCAGCAATGGATAGAGGCTCAGAATTTCAGTAAACAGGGAATTACAATGTCATTTACAGGCATGCAAGAAGAAACAGAGGAAGTTAATGAATTTATGGTTCTTGCTGGTGTAACTGCTCTTTTCATTATGCTTATACTGCTTCTAACTCAGTTCAATAGTTTCTATCAATCACTGCTTATACTTTCAGCTGTGTTTATGTCATTTGTAGGCGTTCTGCTAGGACTTCTAATATCCAATAGACCATTTAGTTCAACTATGACCGGTATCTCTATAGTTACGCTTGCAGGAATTGTTGTTAATAATAATATTGTGCTAATAGATACATTTAATAGGCTGAAATTTGAATCGCCAGAGACCAATAGGCTCGAGCTAATTAGGGCAACATGTCAACAAAGGCTGAGGCCTATCTTGTTAACTTCTGCAACTACCATCTTTGGACTTCTCCCTCTTGCAATGGGTTTAAGCCTCGATTTAATAGGAAGAGAATTATCTATCGGCACAAGAGTTGTTGACTGGTGGCAAAATCTTGCTTTATCTATTGTATTTGGATTAGGTTTTAGCACTCTTTTAACCTTAATATTTACTCCTGCTGCACTAGCATTTCCTTATAAGGTTAGAGAAAAATATAATGAAAGATTTGCTGAAAAAGTTGAAGTCTAAATAAGTTTTATAACAATACTAAGTTACAATTGGGCATGGCAAACGCAAAAGATCAAATAGATTTCGAGTCTTCTTTACAAAAGTTAGAAGATATTGTTTCAAAGCTTGAAAACTCTGATATAAATTTAGAGGATTCAGTACAATCTTTTGAAGAAGGAATTAAGCTTGTTAAAGAGTGTCAAAAGCAATTAAGTGATGCCGAATTGAAGGTAAAAAAATTACTTGAAAACGGAAATACTGCTGATTTAGAAGATAAATAAAGTGCCTATTAAGTTCTTAACTCGAACGCGAGAACTTATTCATCATAAACTTACATCTGTAATTACATCTTCATCTTTAATAGATGAAGCTATGAGATATTCAGTTCTCAGTGATAGTAAGGTCATCAGACCTGGTTTGGTTATGGCCTCAGGAATTTTAAACAATAATTTAACTGAAGATAGTCTAATCACTTTAGCATGTTCAGTAGAATTAATTCATACCTATTCATTAATTCATGATGATTTACCAAGTATGGATGATGATGATATGCGAAGAGGAAAAGATTCAAGTCATGTTAGGTTTGGAGAAGCAAATGCTATTTTGGCAGGAGATGCGCTTCACGATCTAGCTTTTGAATTAATTGCATCTGACGAAGATATGAATGATGCAGCTAAAATTAATGCTGTGAACATTCTTGCAAAAGCTTCAGGTTCAAAAGGTATGGTTCTTGGCCAATATTTAGATATTGAATCTGAAAAACTTAATTCTAATCTTAACTTGGATGAAATAGAAAAAATCCATTCTTTAAAAACTGGGAGACTCATTCAAGCATCTATTCTTATGGGTCAACTAGAATCTTCTTTGGATATAAAAAAACAGGAAATGCTTTCCGAGTTTGGAAGCAAGATAGGCTTAGCATTTCAAATTTATGATGATATTTTAGATGAAACAGGGGATTCTTCTGTTTTAGGTAAATCAATTAAATCTGATATAAAAAATCAAAAACAAACCTATGTTAAGGTCGTCGGTCTAGATCAATCTAATTACATAGCTAATAAATTAGCTACTCAATCAATTGATATTTTAGATAAAATGGAATTAGGTGATGCTATTAATAATCTTAAATCTCTTGCCGAGTATATGGTAAACAGGAAAAAATAAATTGAAGATTTATACAAAAATACCCGAAATAAAACCTATCACTCCCCTATTGGATAAAGTTGATTTTCCGAGCGATCTTAGGTCTTTTTCTGCACATGAATTAAAACAATTGGCAGATGAATTGAGAGAATTTTTATTATATTCAGTAGGTATTTCAGGCGGCCATTTAGGAAGTGGGCTTGGCGTTGTTGAGCTTACAGTAGTTTTGCACTACCTCTTCAATACTCCTGAAGATAATCTTATTTGGGATGTAGGGCATCAAGCATACCCTCATAAAATTCTTACTGGAAGAAAAAATAATATAGATAAAGTAAGACATAAAGATGGTTTAGCCCCCTTTCCCTCAAGAGCTGAAAGTAAATATGATGTGTTTGGAGTTGGGCACTCAAGCACTTCTTTAGGTGCTGCGCTTGGCATGGCTTTAGCTAATAAAGATGATGTTAACAAGAAACATACTATTGCGGTTATTGGAGATGGAGCTATGACCGCAGGCATGGCTTTTGAGGCTTTAAGTCATGCTGGGCATGAAAAACCAAATTTACTTTTTATCCTTAATGATAATGACATGTCAATTTCAGAAAATGTAGGCGGTCTGTCTAATTATTTTTCTAGAATCTGGGCTTCAAAATTATACAAAGGTATTAGAAAAAGTGGTTCAAGCTTTCTTAAAAACCTCCCTCAAGCGCATCATCTTGCCAGAAAAGTTGAAACTCAAATGAAAGCAATGGTTGCTCCTGGAATGATATTTGAGGAACTTGGATTAAATTATATTGGTCCTATTGATGGGCATAATATCGATGAGCTATTAGAAGTTGTAGGTAACCTGAAAGAGTTTGAAGGCCCTCAGTTTCTTCATATTATTACAAAAAAAGGAGCTGGGCTTGATGCAGCTGAGGATGACAGAATTGGATTCCACGCAATAAGTAAAATTAAAGCTAAAGACTCTTCTAGAAATAAATCTCCTAAATATCAAGATATCTTTAGCGACTGGATAGTAGATACTGCCATGCATGATCAGAAGTTAATTGCTATAACGCCAGCAATGCGAGAAGGCTCTGGCTTAGTTAAATTCAGTAAAGCAATTTCCAGATAGATACTATGACGTAGCAATTGCAGAACAGCATGCTGTAACTCTTGCAGCCGGATTTGCTTGTGAAGGAAAAAAACCTGTAGTTGCAATATATTCAACTTTTTTACAAAGAGCCTATGATCAATTAATACATGATGTGGCTATACAAAACTTAGATGTAACTTTCGCATTAGATAGAGCTGGGCTTGTAGGTGAAGATGGTCCCACTCACTCTGGAAATTATGATATAGCTTATCTTAGATGTATTCCAAATTTAGTAATTATGACTCCAGCCAATGAGAATGAAACAAGATTAATGCTAACTACAGCCTACAACTATAATGGCCCAGCAACTGTAAGGTATCCTCGAGGTTCTGGACCTAATATAGAGGTTGATTCAGGCTTACCAAGTCTTGAAATTGGTAAAGCAAATTTAGTTAGGGAAGGTTCTAGCGATGTAATTTTTTTAAATTTTGGATCATTGCTTCATGAAGCTATTGAGGTTTCTGAAAACTTAGATCTTACTTTGATTGATATGAGATTCGTAAAACCAATAGATAAAGATATTTTAAGAAAGTTTTTACCTAAAGCTAAGATATTCATCTCTCTTGAAGATGCTTCTATTGCCGGAGGAGCTGGAAGTAGTATTCAAGAGTTCTGTGCGGAAGAAAATATTGTTATTAAATCAAAATTATTGGGTATTCCAGATAAATTCATAGATCATTCATCCAGAGAAGAGATGATTGAAGAGGTTGGATTAACTGCTAAACAAATAGAAGAGACATTGAAGCAATTGATATAAGTCCTGCAAAAACTCCAGCTATAAGATCATCGAGCACTATACCTAAACCACCTTTCATATATTTATCAACATATGAAATAGGAAATGGCTTTAAGATATCAAAAACTCTAAAAAAGCAGAAAGCTAATATTACAAATATAACTCTTTCATCTCGAGTATCATAAAAAATTGCAGGATATAGTGCTAGCCACATTCCAGCTAGCTCATCTATTACTATGGATTTATGATCTTTCTCAATTAATTCAGATGAGGCTTTTTCACATATCCAAATTGAAAAAAATATAGTTACTACAATAAGTATCTCGATATGATTTACAAGGTGAGTAAGAAAAATAAATAAAACGCAAGCAAATAGTGAACCCCATGTTCCTGGAGCAAAGGGTAATGTTCCAACTGCACCTAATGTAGCTATAAAATGAATAGGGTTTCTAAGGTTGGGAAAATTGTTCATATTTAAAAGTGTTCATATCCTCTTATAGCTACATCATAACCTTTATCAGAGATTAACTTAATTTCTAAATCTTCAGTTACTTCACCAATCTTAAAGAATTTATTATCAAATTTATCCTTGGGCATCGTAAAACATAAGTCATAGTCATCTCCAGAATTAATATCATTAATATCTGTAGTTATTGGAATATCATCTAAATTTATTAATCCCCCACGTTTAGAGGCTTTAAGCATTTTTTCTAAATCTGCCATTAAACCATCAGAGGTATCTATGCAGGCTGAAGCAAAATTAACAATATTTTTGCCTAACTCAATTTTAGGAAGTGGTCTTAGATAGTCTGTTAAATATTCTGAATCTTTTTTATTATTAATCCAATCATCAAGACCTCTTTTTCGCCCTTCCTGTAGGACTACTTATACAAATATAGTCTCCTGTTTGAGCTTTATTTCTCATTAGTATTTTTTCAGAAAATGGTGTTCCAAAAACGATTGCATTCAAATTGAGAGGTCCTTTTGTTAAATCGCCGCCAATTAAGGATATTTGAAATTCTTTTGCTATATCCTCAACACCATCAGCTAATTTTTTATACCAACTTTCATCTGTAATTGGTGAGGAGACAGAAAGACTGAAAGCAATTGGTTTGCAGCCCATGGCAGCTATATCACTTAATGCTACAGCTACAGCTCTATAACCAATATCTTCTGGTGAAGCATTAGAAGGAAAGTGGATATTTTCAACTGAAGAATCTACAGATGTAACTATGGGAGTTTTTAAATCAAAAATGGCACAATCATCACCTGGGCCAGTGATTATGCCATTCTGTTTATAATACTCAGCACCTATGTGCTGAAAAATTTCAATCAGTTCAAATTCTGAGGACAAAAACTAACTAGGGTATCTTTCGAATAACCCAGAAGCTCCCATACCGCCGCCAACACACATTGTGACAACGCCAAATTGTTTATCAGTTCTTTGAAGCTCTCTTGTGATATGTCCAACACATCTAGCTCCTGTCATTCCAAAAGGATGTCCGATTGAGATTGATCCACCGTTAACATTTAGTTTTTCCATTGGAATACCTAGAGTATCTCTACAGTAAACAACTTGAACTGCAAAAGCTTCATTAAGCTCCCATAAATCAATATCACTAACTGATAAACCATTTTGCTTGAGTAGCTTTGGTACAGAAAATACTGGTCCTATTCCCATTTCATCTGGCTCACATCCCATTGTTGTAAATCCTCTAAAGTAGGCAAGTGGTTTAAGACCAAGTTCAAGTGCTTTTTCTTCTGACATGATTAATGAAACTCCAGCCCCATCCGATAGCTGAGAAGAGTTTCCAGCTGTAACTGAGCCATTTTCAGCAAAAACAGGTTTCAATGAAGCTAGGCCTTCAATAGTAGTTGTAGGTCTATTGCATTCATCTTTATCAACCGTTACATCTACCTCTTTAGCTTCGCCAGTTTCTTTATTCATTAGCATCATTTTAGTATCCATAGGAACTATCTCATCTGCATAAATTCCAGCTTCTTGCGCCGCAGCAGTTCTCATTTGACTTTCCAGGGCATACTCATCTTGCGCTTCTCTTGAAACGTTGTATCTGTCTGCTACACATTCAGCTGTAATACCCATTGGATGATAAATTCCAGGATATTCTGCAGCCAGCCTTGGATTTACAAAATTATCCATATTTTGTGCGCCCATCATAGAAATTGTTTCTGCGCCACCAGCAATAACTGCGTCATAACAACCAGCCATGACTTGTGAAGCTGCCATTGAAATAGTCTGCATTCCTGAAGAGCAATATCTATTTACTGTAGTTCCACCAACTGTAATTGGTAAATTTGATAGAACAGCTGCATTTCTTCCTAAATTATGACCCTGTGCTCCCTCTGGACTTCCACAACCCATAATTACATCTTCAACCATTTCTGGAGGAAGATTAGGGTTCCTCTCTAAAAGAGAATTAATAATATGTGAAAGCATGTCATCGGGTCTGGTCATATTAAAACCACCCCTATGAGACTTTGCTAAACCGGTTCTTACGCTATCTACTATTACTGCGTTTTTCATGTTATCTCCAAGAATTAAAAATTTTCATGCTATTTTAGACTATCCTCATCACTACTTAAAGCTTTATACCAATTAGGAATAATATCGATATTGAATTCTTTAGTTTTTTTAAGAATATAAGGGATTGTGATCGGACTAAATGGCAGAATCACTAAGATTCCAAGCCCCAAGCTTTTAAGATTTTGTTTAAGTTGGCTATTTGCATAATTAATATCATCTTCAGATGCTTTACCCTCTGCATATTTAAGATAAGTATCAAGCATTTTTCTATTTTCTTCATTTTCTTCAAGAAAACTTTCTTGCAATTTTTGCAAATAGATTTGTATTTTTTTTGAATTTAAAAACATTCTAGAAGTATTGTATTACACGAACAATTCAATATGATAGATTTTGATATGATAAAAGCTGAAAGAGCCGAACTAATTTCAAAAATTTTAAATGAGCATTATCCAGAGACTCCAGTCCCTTTGGACCATTCATCTGTATATACATTATTAATTGCAGTTCTATTATCAGCACAATGCACTGATGAACGAGTAAATAAAGTCACTCCTTTATTATTTGACATGGCTTCATCTCCAGAAGCTATGTCAAAAATTTCACAACAAAAAATCTACGAAATTATTAAACCTTGTGGGCTTGGGCCAAAGAAATCTAGTGCAATACTTGAACTTTCAAATATTTTAATTGATAAGTTTTCTGGTCAGGTTCCCCAAGATATAGATGATTTAGAAAAATTGCCAGGAGTTGGGCATAAAACTGCCTCTGTAGTTATTTCACAAGGTTTTGGTATTCCTGCTTTCCCTGTTGATACCCATATTCATCGATTAGCTCAAAGATGGGGGCTAACCAAAGGTAAAAATGTAGTCCATACAGAAAAAGATCTAAAAAAATTATTTCCAAAAAATGATTGGAATAAATTACATTTACAAATTATTTTTTGGGGTCGTGAATTTTGTCAGGCCAGGGAGTGTTTCGGTATTAAATGTGAAATATGTAAATCATGTTTTCCAAAAAGAACTAAACCTTTTGCCCACAAGAGACCTTAGTTCATTTAAAATACCCATTCAAAATTTCTATTTGGAGAAAAAATGTCATCGAGAGGAGACTCTATATTTAAAAATAATGATTCTATTGAGATGTATGATGCTGATTTATGGAATGCATTTTATAAAGAAGCTGCAAGGCAAGAAGAGCATTTAGAACTTATTGCATCAGAAAATTATGCAAGTAAAAGAATTCTCGAAGCTCAGGGATCTGTCCTTACTAATAAATATGCTGAAGGTTATCCTTCTAAAAGATATTATGGCGGTTGTGAGTATGTAGATATTGCAGAAGAGCTTGCAATATCAAGAGCTAAAGAGCTTTTTAAAGCAGATTATGCAAATGTTCAACCTCATTCAGGATCATCAGCAAATGCGGCTGCTTTTTTAGCCATGCTTCAACCAAATGACAAAATATTGGGAATGAGTTTAGATCATGGAGGGCATTTAACGCATGGTGCAAAAGTCAATTTTTCAGGTAAGAATTATGAAGGTATTCAATATGGACTTCATCCTGAAACTCATGATATTGATTACGATCAAGTTAGATCTTTGGCACATGAACATAAGCCTAAGCTCATCATAGCTGGCTTTTCAGCATTCTCTGGCATTATTGATTGGTCTATTTTTAGAGAGATTGCTGATGAAGTTGGTGCTTATTTTTTAGTCGATATGGCTCATGTTTCAGGATTAGTAGCAGCAGGTTTATATCCCTCTCCAATTCCTTTTGCAGATGTTGTTACATCTACAACTCATAAGACACTAAGAGGACCGAGATCAGGAATAATTTTAGCAAAAAGTAATCCTGACCTAGAAAAGAAACTTAATTCAGCTGTATTTCCTGGCTCGCAAGGTGGACCATTAATGCATGTAATAGCAGCAAAAGCTTTATGTTTTAAAGAAGCTTTGGAGCCTGAGTTTAAAGTGTACAGCCAACAAGTTTTAGATAATGCAAAAATAATGTGTGATGTAATTTTATCTAGAGGTATAGATATCGTATCTGGCAAAACTGATAATCATATAATTTTAATGGATCTGAGAAGTAAGGGTATTACCGGTAAAGATTCAGAAAGAGCTTTGGGCCTTGCTAATATTACAGTTAATAAAAATGCAGTTCCCAATGATCCTCAGTCACCTTTTGTAACATCAGGGGTTAGGCTTGGAACTCCAGCCATCACAACAAGAGGATTTAAAGAAAAAGAAGTTTCAATAATCAGTAACTGGATTTGTGATGTTGTTTTAAATAATGATGATGAGAAGATTATTAATGAAATTAAAAATAATGTAACAATGATGTGTAAAGATTTTCCCGTATATAATATTTAGATATGTATTGTCCATTTTGCCAAGCTGAAGACACAAAAGTTGTAGATTCAAGATTGGTTGCTGATGGCTCTCAAACTAGAAGACGTAGATCGTGTGAGGTGTGCCAATCTAGGTTTACAACTTTTGAAACTGCTGACTTGGCCTTACCAAGAGTAATTAAAAATAATGGAGAAAGGCATCCTTTTAATGGTTCAAAGCTTAAAAGAGGAATGCTGAGAGCTCTTGAGAAAAGACCACTATCTACTGAGGAAATTGATACTGCTTTTGGAAAAATACTTAATGAGATAAGAACTAGCGGAGTAAGAGAAATTAAATCTTATGCCGTTGGAGAAATAATGATGAAGGTTCTAAAAGATATTGATCAAGTTGCTTATGTAAGGTTTGCATCTGTTTATAGAGATTTTCAAGACATAAAAGATTTTTCTGAAGAAATTAATTCTTTAAATAAGACCTCTTCGAGCAAAAAAAAGCCCAGAAAATCTAAAAAGAAATGAATTTTGAAAAGTATATGCTAAGAGCTATATCTCTAGCGGATACTTACAAATATACTGCAAAACCAAATCCAGTAGTTGGTGCCCTCCTTGTTAAGGATGACTTGATAATTTCTGAAGGAGCTCATGAGAGATTTGGTGGAAATCATGCAGAAGTAAATGCGATTGCTTTGGCAAAGAAAAAACTAGGAAGTGCTTTTAATTCATTTACAGAATTAACTCTAATATGTACTCTTGAACCCTGTAATCATTCTGGTAAAACAGGTCCATGCTCCCAAGCTATAATTGATTCAGGGATTAAAAAAGTAATTATTGGCAGCAAAGATCCAAATCCAAAGGTTGCTGGTCAAGGGATAGAAAAGCTTTTACAAAATGGTATTGATGTTGAGACTGGTCTTTGTGAAGAGTTAGTTAGAAAGCAAAATAAATTCTTTTTTTTTAAACATGAGAAGAAAAGACCTTATTTAACTATAAAAATAGCGGCTTCTGCTGATTGGAAATCACATAATATAGATGGTGAGAGTATTTGGATAACCTCAAAAGAATCAAGGCAGGATGTTCAAATAGTTAGAGCTCAATATGATGCAATTCTTACCGGAGGGAATACGGTTAAAAACGATAATCCTAGAATGAATGCAAGAGTTGATTTTGAGTTAAATCAACCTAAAAAAATATTGCTTTCAAATAAAGATAATCTTAATAAATTAGAAAATAACTTTTTTAAAGATGCTGATGTTCAAATTCTAAAAGAAAGAGATATTAAAAAAATAATAGAAGGTTTTCGAGAATCAGATGTTTGCTCTATTCTAATTGAGGCTGGGCCAAAATTGGTAAATGCGTTTTTATCTTCAAATTTAGTAGATGAATTAATTATTTATCAATCTAATAATATATTGGGTTCTAATGGAGTAGCTTGGTTTACAGAAGATAATGCTGTAGAAAACTTTGGATTTAAATTAGAATCGTCATATAAAATTATGACTGATACAAAGAATACATATAAAAATGTTAAAAGATAATATTTCTGAAATCATCGAAGATATAAAGCTTGGCAAAATGGTAATCATTCTTGACGATGAGGAAAGAGAAAATGAAGGCGACTTAGTCTGTGCCGCAGATCTTGTTACTCCTGAAATAATTAATTTTATGGCATCTAAGGGCAAAGGCTTAATTTGTATGCCGATGAGTCCAGCTTTATGTAATAAGTATGACCTTCAGATGATGACTCATAAAAATAGAGCTGCAAATAGAACTGCATTTACTGTTTCAATTGAAGCTGCAGAAGGTATAACAACTGGAATATCAGCAGCTGACAGGGCTCATACTATAAAAACTGCAATAAACAAAAATTCAAAAGCGACTGATATAGTTCAGCCAGGTCATATATTCCCACTCAAAGCTATGGATGGCGGGGTTCTAAGCAGAGCTGGTCATACTGAAGCAGCCTGTGATCTTGCTAAGTTAGCAGGTCTTCAATCAGCAGGTGTTATATGTGAAATTATGAATGAAGATGGAACTATGGCTAGAAGAGATGATCTTATTAAATTTGGCGATGATCATAAGATAAAGGTTGGCACTATAGCTGATCTTATCGACTATAGACTTTCATCTGACTCAACAGTTGAAGCAGTTCATGATAGAGATATAGAAAATGAGTTTGGTAAATTTAATCTTATAGTTTGGCGAGATATGATAAATGATGAGTATCATTTCTCATTAAGTAAAGGTGATTTAACAAAAGCAAAATCTCCTCTTGTAAGAGTTCAAACTCAAAGTATTCTTCAAGATACTCTTGGAATTGAGGAGCTTGGAAAAAACTGGTCTATTCGTAAATCACTAGAAAGAATTGCTAAAGAAGATACTGGTCTTTTTGTGCTTATTAATCACAGAGATGCAAAGAGTTATTGGCTAAATATTCTTGAAGACAAAGAAGTAGAACCCAAAAGAAATAGAAGAGTTATTGGGGTTGGTTCTCAAATATTAAGAGCACTGGGATTAAAAGAAATTACTGTTCTGGGAACACCAACAAAATATAATGCTGTTTCAGGTTTTAATATAGATATTACGGGTTTTATAAATGAGTAAAATTCTAATAGCTTCATACGTCCTGGTATAAAGAATATATTGATAAAATGATTGAAGAATCTTCAGATATTCTTATGAAATCAAATTTTTCTATTCATTTAACTAATGCTCCAGGAGCTATAGAATTAGCAGCTCTTGCTAAGAATAAAATTTTAAAAGATAAGTATATTGGTGTTTTATTTTTAGGAATTGTTATAAGGGGTGAAACTTCGCACTATGAGTTAGTTACAAATGAAACCTTTAGATCTATTGGAAATTTAGCTATGGATTTTAATGAAATATCATTTATTAATAATGTTATATGTGTTGAAAATAAAGTTCAGTTAGAAGAAAGAATTGGAAAAAATACCCAGAATAATTCAAAGGCTTTAGTAAATTTAATCAATGAAAAATCTAGCTAAATTTAAAGTTGCGGTAAGAACTAGGGAATACCTAATTCAAGCTATATTTCAACTACTTTTTAATAATGAAGATAAGGATAATATTCTGCAACAGTTTGAAGATGAACATGCGACTAAAAAAGTAGACTTTGAAAATTTTAATAAGGCTTTAATAAAAATAGACCAGGATAAAGAGTCACTGTCTTCAATTTTGCATGATGATCTTGGGTTAAAAAACTCTGAATTAGAGTTAATCGACAGAGCTATTCTTTATTATGGTATTTATGAAATTAAAACCAAAGAGCTTCCTAAAGAGGTTGTTATTGATGAATGTATTCGTCTGTCTAAAAAGTTCTCAAGTCCTGACTCTTACAAATTTATAAATGTGTATTTAGATAAATATCTTAAATTAAATGAAGTTAAGAAAGATAAATAGTCTGTTCTCGAGAAGGTCCAGTTGATATTATAGATGCTGAACACTCTATGAATGATTCGATAAATTTTATATAGCTTTTTGCTGCATCTGGTAAAGCTTCAAAAGTATTAATGCCCTCAGTTTTTGACATCCAGCCTGGAAAAGATTTAAAAACTGGGTTTCCATTAGAATCATAGGACACACAGACCTCTATGTTTTCAAAAGAATCTAAAACATCTAATTTAGTTAAGCAAAGATCTGTTACTGAGTTTAAGAAAACTGCTTTTTTTAGAGCAACTAAGTCCAACCATCCACATCTTCTAGGTCTTCCTGTTGTTGCGCCAAATTCATGCCCTCTTTCAGCGAGCATTTTTGCATTATCATCAAATAGCTCTGTTAAAAAAGGTCCCTCACCGACTCTTGTTGCATATGCTTTTGAAATTCCAACTATTTTATCAATAAATTTTGGTCCAACTCCAATACCGGTTGAAACTCCGCCTGCAGTAGTACTAGAAGAAGTTACATATGGATAAGTTCCATGATCAATATCTAAAAGTGATCCTTGGGCACCCTCAAATAATATAGATTTATCCTGCTGTTTCCATTGGTATACAGTTTCCTGAACATCGCTAGAATAGTTATCATATAAATATTTATAGCTATTAAGCTCCGCTAAAATGTCATCAACATTAAAAGTATCAGCTTCGTATAAATTTTGAAGAATTTTATTATGGTAATTAACTAAGGTGGTAACTTTTTCTTTGAGAAGTTCTTGGTCGCCCATATCTCCGAATCTAATTGCTCTTCTAGCAACTTTATCTTCATAAGCAGGACCTATTCCCCTTCCTGTTGTACCTATTGACTCTTGTTTATCTCTTACTTTATCTATACCGATATGACTTGGCAGTATTAATGAGCAAGCATTACTAATATGCATTCTGTTTTCAAAAGTAACTCCTAGCTCTTCCAAACCCTTAAGTTCTTTATCTAATGCCTCTAAAGAAAGAACTACTCCATTCCCAATAACACACTGAACATTTGGATGGAGTGCGCCAGAAGGACATAGATGAAGAACTGTTTGCTGACCATTTACTTTAATAGTGTGTCCAGCATTGTGACCACCTTGAAATCTGCATACGGCATGAATTTCTTCACTAAGAGCATCAACTATCTTACCTTTACCTTCGTCGCCCCATTGCAAACCCAGTACAAGGGTATTTAATGACATATTTAAGCCTTATTTGTCCTTAGATTTATTTAAATATTTAAAGAATTCAGAGTCTGAATCAATTAGCATAACGTCAGATTTACTATTAAATGTTTCTGTATATGCTTTCATACTTCTAGTAAATTCATAAAACTCAGGATCTTGTGAAAATGATCTAGCATAAATTCCTGTAGCTTCAGCATCGCCATCACCTCTAATTTGTTCAGCAGTTTTATATGCCTCAGCTAAAATAACAACCTTATCTTTATCTGCTATAGCTCTTATTTCTCTAGAGATTTCTTTACCTTGAGATCTTAACTCTTCAGCTAAACGATTTCTTTGAGTTCTCATTCTTTCATAAACAGAATTACTTAGATTAGATGGAAGATCAATTCGCTTAACTCTAAAATCAATAATCTCAATCCCTAAGTCGGCAACTACATCATTAAGACCTGATCTCATAGTATTCATTAATTCATCTCTCTCACCAGAAACAAGCTCTGTTACGGTTCTTTTACCAAATTGATTCTTTAACTCAAACTCTGTTCGTTGAGCTAGTAAGCTGTTTAAGCTGTTAAAGCTACCATTATTTGCCTGATAAAATTTTAGAACATCTGTAATTTTATATTTTACAAAAGAGTCTACTAATAGATATTTACTCTCAACAGTAAGAATTCTATCTGGCTCTTCATCTAAAGTTTGAAGTCTAGAATCAAACTTTTTAACGTTCTGGATTATCGGAAATTTAAAGTTTAGACCTTTAGGGACGTCGGGCCTAATAGCTTCACCAAACTGAAAGACAATGGCATGCTCTTTATCATTAACAACAAAAACACTATTAATGGTAATTCCTAGAATTAAAGCTGCTAGTACGGTTATGGTTGTAGATCTATTCATTAGTCTTCCTCACTCTTTTTATTTTGTTCCATAATTTTATCTAAAGGTAAATATAGAAGATTATTTCCACCTTCCACATCAACCATAACTTTTGTTGAATTTGAAAGTACTGACTGCATCGCATCTATATATAAACGATCCCTAGTAACTTTTGGAGCTTTTTTATATTCTTCAAGAAGTTTATCAAATCTTGCAACTTCACCCTCTGCATTTGATACTACTTCTTTCCTGTAACCCTCTGCATCTTGAATTCTAGCTTGAGCTTGACCCCTTGCCTCAGGAACAATTGTTAAAGCATATCTTTCAGCTTCATTCTGGAGCCTTTCTTTGTCCTCTCTAGCTGCAACAACATCATCAAATGCATCTTTAACCGCTGCTGGGGGATCTGTTTTTTCAATATTAATTTGCTGAACTATTAATCCTGTTTGGTAGATATCGAGATAACTTTGTAATCTTTCTCCAACTCGTATTGCTATATTCTCTCTTCCAACTGTAAGAGTTTGATCAAGTGTATTATCACCAACTACGTGTCTTAAAGCGCTTTCTGTGGCCTGTCTTAAACTAGCTTCTGGATCCTTAACATTTAAAACAAAATCTTTAAGGTTTGCTATTCTGTATTGCGCTGAAACTGTTACATCCACAATATTTTCATCTTTAGTAAGCATATTTGCAGACTGAGAATATCTTCTAGTAAGAGTTACATTTTCAATATATCTTTCATCAACCCCAGCAAGCATAAAGTTAAGACCTTCTTCTGAAGTCTTATGATATTCACCAAATCTTAGAACCACTGATTGCTCTGAAGAATCTAGCTGATAAACACAGAGAGATCCGTATATTACTGCAGCTGCAAAAAAACCATAACCAAAGATTTTTTTTGTAGGCATCTTAAAATCTCCACCAGATGAGGAGCCATTTGAATTTTTATTGCCTCCTCCAAGTATTGCAGAAAACTTTTTAATTAATTCATCGAAATCCGGGCCGTCATTATTATTGTTATTGCCCCATGGATCTTTATTGTTTTGATTATCCCAATTCACTTTTAAATTCCTGTTTGTTTTTTATTATTATAAAGTCTATTTGGGTATTAAATTTAATAATTAAAGAAAACTTTGAAATTCTTTTGTATTTTTTATCATTTTTAATATTTTTTGCCCTTCATTTATATCGAATAACTCTAAATTATCCCAAGATCTCATCCATGTCACTTGTCTTTTGGCAAATTGTCTAGTTGCATACAAAGCTTTTAAAAAAAGGGTCTCATTGTCATATTCATTATTTATAAAACTTAATGCTTGTTTGTAATTAATTGCCTTTAAAGCAGGATGATCATTTTTAATATTATAAGTTTGAATAATTTTTTTTGTCTCATCTACAAGACCGTCATCTATTATCTTTTCAAGCCTCATCTCAATTCTTTTGTGTAATAATTTACGATCTTTTGGAAAGATTCCTAATTGAATAACATGATAGCCATCTAGAGAAGTATTATTGGAAAATCTTCCAAGCTGAGATGATAAAGATTTTTTTGAAAAATGGATTATCTCTAAGGCTCTGATGATCCGCTGTGAGTCGTTTTCCTTTAAAGTGTTCGCATAGTCTGGATCTTTTAGCTTTAGTTCATTAAATAAAACATTTATTCCCTTGGATTTTTTGATTGCTTTCATCTCTTCTCTAAAATGATCATTTCTTGTAGGTAAGTCATCAAGTCCTTTTAATAAACTTTGAAAATACATCATAGACCCGCCGACAAGAACCGGTAATTTACCTTTTTGATGAGCTTCTTCAATGAGTCTTATTGCATCTTGTACAAAATCTGAAGCTGTATAAATACTTTCAGGTGTTAAGACATCTATTAGATGATGAGGATATTTGTTTAAGATTTCTAGACTAGGTTTTGCAGAACCTAGATTAAAGTCTTTATAAACCATAACCGAATCTACACTAATAATTTCTATGGGAATTTCAGAGTAAAGATTTAATGCCAGATCAGTCTTCCCAGAGGCTGTAGGGCCTAAAAGTAATACGACTGGTTTTTTAAGATTTTTTATCTTGTAACTCTTATGATTAAATTCAAATAGCGTCTTCGTCTTTCTCACCAGTTCTTATTCTAATAGCTTGCTCAAGCTGGCTAACAAAGATCTTTCCATCCCCAATTTTTCCAGAAGACGCTGCTGAGGTTATGGCATCAATAACTTTATCTAAAATGTCATCAGTTACTGCAATCTCTATTTTAATTTTTGGTAAAAAATCAATAACATACTCGGCGCCTCTATATAGCTCAGTATGACCTTTTTGCCTTCCAAAACCTTTTACCTCAGAAATAGTCATTCCGGAAACTCCAATAGAATCTAATGCAGATCTAACTTCTTCTAATTTAAATGGTTTAATAATTGCTGATACTAACTTCATTTTATACTCCGTTTAGTGCGTCAATTATAGCAGAGAGCTGAAGATCTGATGCTCCACTGTTTCTCTCAATAACCATGCTTGCAGAATTGGTCATAGACAACCTTTCAACATCATTAAGCATAATATCTGTAAATGTATTTGCTAAGCTTTTATGATCAGAAACCACTCGACATGCCTTGTTCTTTATAAAATCCTCTGCTATAGCTTCAAAATTAAACATAGATGGGCCAATAATAATTGGGCAATTAAAGAATGCGGGCTCGATAATATTGTGCCCACCTCTTTCGACTAGGGTGCCTCCAACAAAAGCTGCTTCTGCATATTCATATAGCTGAGAGGTTTTACCTATAGAATTTATAATCAATACTGAAGAGTCAGAATTTATACCTTAGACTCAATGCATGCTGAAATATTTTTGTTTTTAGCCATTTGGTAGATCTCATCCGCTCTTTCTGGATGCCTTGGAACGATTACCAACTTAAGAGTTGGAGAGTGTTCAGTGATATTAGTAAAAGCTTTTAAAATAATCTCATCCTCTCCGCTATGTGTGCTTGCAGCTAATATAAATTTATTAACTATAAATTTTTGAATATCAGGACTTTGTGAAGATTTGGATGGCTTTAAATCATATTTAACTGATCCGGTTATTTTTAATGATTCACTTTTTACTCCAAGGTCTATAAACCTTGATGCATGAGCAGAAGATTGAGCTAGAACAAGTGTTAACTTCTGAAATGTATCTCGCGAGAAAAAGCTAAGTTTTTTGTATGATTGATAAGACTTTTCTGACATTCTTCCGTTTGAGATAATTACAGGTATATCTTTTCTAGAAGCAATGCTTATCATTGAAGGCCAAACTTCAGTTTCAAATACTATTATTAAATCAGGTTGAGTTTTATTAATAAAATTCAATACAAAGAAATAAAAATCCCATGCAGCATACTTTATTTCAATATCACGGTCCTTATATAGCTCTCTTGCTTTTCTTAAGCCGGTTGGAGTTGTTACAGTTAAAACAATATCTGCATCATTTAGCAAATTTTGAATGATATTTTCAGAACCTATCACCTCTCCCAAACTTACTGCATGGAACCATATAACTCTTTTTACTTTATTTGATCTACTAATTATTTTTGTTTTGCCAAGCCTTTCAATAAAGTAAGATCTATAGTCTTTATCGTATAAACTTTTATACAATATCCTAAAGCCAAAGATTGGCGTCAGTATGAGCAGTATTAGATTGTATAAAAAAAGTTTCATAAATTAATACATGTAATAATACATGGAAGAAATTGGCTATGAAGAAAAAAATATTAATAATAATAATTAATCTATGGAAGATGCTTGTCGGTCTTCCCAGATTTTTGCATAAACCTCTTGGTTATTTAATTGGTATGATCTTTTACATATTTCCTATAAAACGAAACTTATACAGTAAAAAAAATATTAATCTTTGCTTTAAAGATCTAAATTCTAATCAAAGAAAAAAGATTCATAAGAAAAAATATACTTAATACTGGAATGGTTATTATTACGACTGGTATAGCCTGGTTCTGGTCTAATGAAAGGATTAATAGATCTATAAAATATACTATTAAAGGCTTGGATAGTTTGGTTAGAGAACAAGAAGAAGGTAATGGTGTATTGCTTATATTTAAACACTCTTTGCATCTAGAGTTAGACTCAAGAATCCTAGGAATGAACATACCTGTGTATGGAGTAGAAAGAGTTCATAACTCTGATTATTTTGATTCAGTCCAGTCTAGAGGAAGATTGAAAGGTTTACAGGGTTCTGCTGATAAAAATCAGCCCATTAAATTTATTCGGTGGTTAAAAACAGGTAAAACTGTACTTTATGCAATTGATCAGGATTACGGAATTAAATCATCAGAAATAATAAAATTCTTTGGAAATGATGCTGCCACCATAACAGCCCCGCATAAAATAGTTGAAAGTTCAAAATGTAAAACATATTTTTTAAATAGTTATATAGAAGATAACACTTTGATTCTTTCGCTAGAGAGTTTTGTTGGTGACAAGAGTTCGCCAATAAATTTTTCACAATCAATAAATGATTTTATAGAGAGTAAAGTAAAACTTCATCCTGATGAATATTTATGGCAACATCGCAGATTCAAGTCAACTCTTGGAAAGGATAATTTTTATAAATGATTAATTTAAATGGAATTGAAAATATAAAAGGTTTTATGCCTGATCATGAAGGCAAAGCTCTCATGGCTTGGGCTAAAATATTTTCAAAGATAGGCCCATTACTTGAAATTGGAAGTTTTTGTGGGAAGTCTTCAATATATTTGGGGCTGGCTGCTAAAGAGGAAGATCAAGTAGTTTTTACTATTGATCATCATAAGGGGTCAGAAGAACACCAGCTTAATGAAGAATATTTTGATTATGAGATTTATGACGAGAATTTAAAAACAGTAAATACATTTCCACTTTTTTTAAAAAATATAAGAATTTTTGATCTAGAAGACTCAGTAATACCTATTGTAAGCTCATCAGCTAGCGTTGCTAAGGGTTGGAATAAGAATCTTGGGATGGTATTTATAGATGGGAGCCATTCATTAGAGTCTGCTTCTCTTGATTATGAAAGCTGGGAATCTCATATTAAAAATGGAGGTGCTCTTGTGATCCATGATATTTTTGAAGATCCTAATCTTGGTGGTCAAGCGCCATATGAGATATATAAAAGAGCACTAAATGATGGCTATAAATTATATGAACGAGTAGATACGATAGTGTGCTTAACTAAAGATTTTTAGTTTGCATATCGATAAATAGGTTACTTCCATCTGTAAATTTATAAAGAGAGTCAGCAGCTAATATTACAGCAGCTGCAGTCCATGATGGCTTCTCATCTGGCCAAAAAATATTTTCAACATACTGCCATCCCATGTATGGAATATTATCCTCATCAGAAATATTTAAGGATTCTAAAAATATGTTTTTTGCCAAATTTATTTCATCTGCTTTTACTGCAGCAATCACAAACTCATTAGTCTCAGCAACCGTTACCCAAGGCTCTTCTTTTACACATTTAATTCCTAAGCCTTCAATATAAAAATTAGCAAGTGTATTTACTATAATGTCTTTACTCTCATCTCTATTAAAAGCACCTGAAATTATTGGATAATACCAGTCCATGGAAAACCTTTTTCTGTCTATTTTTATATCAAATAAGCCTTCAGGATTTCTTATAGCTTTTTTTAATTTAAGATAAGAGCTCTGCCAGTTCTTTAGCTTTAATTCATCTGCGTCTTGGGTAATATTAAATAAGGCAATTGCGCATTCCAAACTTTTTAAAATTGAGGATGAGCCAGTTACTAGGAAATCATCTCCTGATAAGCCTTCCTCATTAAGGCACCATGGAATTGTTCCTTTATCATTCTGAAGATCAATAGAAAAATTAATACCTTTGCTAGCATAAGGCCACATAGATTTAACATATTTTAGGTCTTTGGTAATTAAATAGTAATGAAGTAATCCGGTACTCATATAGCAAGAAAAATGAGTTTGTTTGTTTGTTTGAATAGCCTTATCATCAACAAATTCACTGTGCCAACTTCCATCTTTATTTTGATTATTAACTAGCCAATCGAATCCTAGCCTTGCTGCCTCTAAATGTCCCAAAGTTGCTAGGCCCATTATTGATTCGATATGGTCCCATGGATCAAGTTTTCCTCCTTTAAGAGATGGAATTGCACCTGAAGGAGACTGGCAGGATTTTATATAATCTGCTGATGATTTATAAAAATCTAGATGAGTATGATCAAGACCCTCAAATGTCTTCTTTATTGGCATATGCATTATTTTTTTTGATAATACATAGCAATACTTTTTCCAAGTATTGGATTAAGAATCTTATCAAGAATCTCTAGATATAATGGTTTTTCAAGGATTTGTTTTTCAAGAACCTTTTTATAAGCTCTAACTAATATATTTGTTTCTTGTGTTTTCCAAAACATACATCTTAACCACCAATATGGAGCATGCAACGAATGAAATTTTTCAGAAGAAATATAATTAAAACCATGGCGTGAAATTGTATTAATTGCGTCTTTCTTCTTAAAAATTCTTACATGACCACCTGGCATATTGTGATAATCTTCTGATAGCATCCAACATACTCTTTCTGGCCAATATGCAGGAAAACTCGGTAAGAAATACCCACCTGGTTTTAAAATTCTTTCAATTTCATCTAAAGCATCTTCATAGTTAATCAAATGTTCAAGAACTTCAGAACAAACCACCATGTCAAATGAAGAATCAGCAAAAGGCATTTGGTAGCCAGAAGCCATGGTAAATCCTGCTCCTTCATTTGATATAGATTCAAAGTATTCTGCGCCCTCTTGAGCAATTCTTAGAGATTCAGTATGAAGATCTAGTCCTACACAATAAGCATTAGGATATTTATCCATTATCCCAAATATATGACGCCCTTCGCCACAACCTAGATCTAAGACCTTTGCGCCATCTGGAATATTAATTTTGTTAAAATCAAAAGTTAGCATTATTGCCTTTAATAATTGGTTTATGGTTTTTTATCACTTTATTCATCAATGCTTCATATTGCATACCAATAGTCTGCCAATTGAATTTGTTTTGTATATGTATTCTTCCTTTGGCTGCTATCTCATTATACAGATCGGGCTCAAGAAATATTTTTCTGACTGAATCACTTATAGCATCTGAATTTTTTGGTGGAATTAGTGTTGCAAAATTATCTGTGATCTCTGGAATTGATGCTATATCTGTTGCCACCAATGGTATAGAGCATGACATGGCTTCAGCTACAGGATAACCAAATCCTTCGTACAGAGAGCTAACAATAGCAACTGAGCTTTTAGCATATTCTTGAGCAATTTGATCTTTTGTAATTCCTGTCTTAAATGTAACTCTTTTATTAAGATTTAATTTTTTGATTAATCTTTCTGTATGACCGCCCTCTTTTGGCGCTCCTATGACTAATAACTCAATATCTTGAAATTCATTAGATAACTCAGATAAAGCGTACAAGGAAAAATCTAAACCTTTTAAGGGGACATCTGCACTAGCCGTTGTAATTAGTCTATGTGGTGAATTTTTTATGTTGGGATAAGGTCTAAAAATACTAGAATCTACTGCGTTATGAATAACAGAAATATTTTCAGGCTTAACCTTAAAGTCTTTGATAATATCTTTTTTTGAATTATGAGATGGAGTTAGTATATTTTTTAATAGTGGTGCTACTTTTTTTTGCATCCTTAAAAAGGAATACCATCTATGCCTTGAAAATCTATAAATTAGGTTTTTGTTTGTTGCTAATTCATGTTTTAAATCCATAGTAATCGGATGATGAATTACCTCAATAAGTGGTGTCAAAATTTGAATATATTCCATGCCATAGCTTACTGATTGATTGTCGATAACTAGATCATATTGATTTTTTAAAATATGTTTTTTAGCTCTAATGCCAAATGTTCTCATTTCTGGAAATCCGCCAAAAAGAACAGATAAGAACTCATAGAAATCAGCAGTAGTTTTATCTTTGTATTTTATAAATTTAAAAAATCTATCTTTAAAGTTAAAAGTTTCAAATAAATTTAAACCTGGGGATTTTATTAATTTTAATTTTTTATCTAACTCTGGATATGGCTGTCCAGAAAAGACTGTAACATCATGACCTAAATCCATTAGTGTCTTGGATAAATCCTTTACATAAATACCTTGTCCGCCACCGAATGGAGCACTTCTGTAACTTAAGATAAGTATCTTTAAAGAATCCAATTCTCTAGGAGTTAGTATAGGTTAGCCAAGATTTATACTGCTCGCTTTGACCAGTAACGATAAGGCTATAAGTTTCTTGAAGTTTTTTGGTAATTGGTCCTCTTAAACCTGCTCCAATTAATTTTGAATCAATTTTTGTGACCGGAGTTATTTCAACTGCGGTTCCAGTAAAAAAGACTTCATCTGCATTACTTAAATCTTCATAAGTAAGATTTTTTTCAGTAACATTTATTCCAAAATCTTCTGCTATTGTTATTACAGACTGTCTAGTTATTCCATTTAAGCAATGCTTAATCTTAGGTGTATATATTTCATCATTTTTTATGATAAAAATATTTTCACCGCTCCCTTCTGAGATAAAACCATCCTCGTCCATTAAAAGAGCCTCATCTGCTCCTTTTTTTACCGCATCCTGAAGCGCCATTATAGAATTTATATAGCTACCCATTATTTTATTACCAGAATATAGAGGATTAGAATATTGTAAAAATGGAGATTTAATTATAGAAATACCCGCTTCTTTTGCTTCAGGGCTCATATATGAAGGCCACTCCCATGCTGCAACAGCAATATTTACAGATAAGTCTGTAGCTCTTAAGCCCATTGATTCGCTTCCAAGATAAATCATCGGCCTTATATAGCCCTCATCTAAAACATTTTTAGAAAACATAGATTTCTGAACTTCAATAATATCTTCCTTAGAGCAAGGAACTTCAATATTCACTTTATCTGCAGCAGAGAATAATCTATCTGTATGATCATCTAATCTAAATATTGCTGGTCCTCTGGGTGTGCTATATGCTCTAACTCCTTCAAATACTCCTAATCCATAATGAAAAGTATGAGTAAGAATATGAATACTTGAATCATTCCATGCATGAAAAGATCCATTTTTCCATATAAATTTAGTTTCAGTATTTACAAACATTTCTTGCGAGTTAAATTAGGTAAAGTATTATGACAAACAAGAGTTAAATACTAAAGGAAGAATATGAAACTTATTGAATCTATATTTCGAGAATATGATATTAGAGGTACTTATCCAGAAGAAATAAATGAAGAAATTATATCAATAATTGGTCAAGCAATAGCATTAAAGTGCAAAGAGGAAGGTGTTACCGAAATTTCAGTTGGAAGAGATGGAAGACTTTCTGGAGAGGTGCTACTAGATTCTATGTGTAATTCAATTGCAAAGTCAGGCATTTCAGTTGCTAATATTGGATTGGTTACAAGCCCTATTTTGTATTATGCAGCCAAAAAAAATGCTTCTAAGAGTGGCATCATGATTACTGGAAGTCACAATCCTAAAGATGATAATGGTATTAAAATGGTGATTAATGATAAACCTGTTTCAGGCACTGAAATACTTTCATTGACTAAATATATTCCAGAGTTTGATGAAACAAAAAAAGGAATAATCAAAACAGAAATTATTGAAGATTATATAAATGATGTTCTGCAAAAAATAAGTCTAAATCACCCCGAGAATTTAAAAGTTGTGGTTGATTGTGGAAATGGAGCAGCTGGATGTGTTGCTCCTGAATTATTTAAAAGATTAGGATGTAATGTAATTAATCTTTTTTCTGAGATTGATGGAAATTTTCCAAATCACCACCCTGATCCTGGAAAACTTGAAAATCTACAAGATCTAATAGAAGCAGTAAAGAAAGAAAAGGCAGATCTTGGTCTTGGCATTTGATGGAGATGGTGATAGAGTTGGATTAGTTACTGAAAAAGGTAATGTAGTTTTTCCAGATAAAATTATGATGCTTTTAGCAAAAGATGTATTGGCTAAAAATCGTGGCGGTCAGATTATCTTTGACGTGAAATGTTCAAATTCATCTTGCAGAAATCATCATAGGCAAATGGTGGAAAACCTATTATGTCTCCAACTGGGCATTTTCATATAAAGAATAAACTTAAGAGAGACTAATGCCTTACTTGCTGGTGAAATGAGTGGTCATATCTTTTTTAATGATAATTGGTATGGGTTTGATGATGGTCATTATGCTGGCGTTAGATTAATAGATCTTATTAATAGATCAGATTCTTCGATAGATGATATGGTTTCTAAATTACCAAAATCATTTTCTACGCCTGAACTTAATATTTATGCAAGTGATGATGTTAAGTTTGATGTTGTTAAAAAGTTTGCCGAAGAATGTTCTTTAGATGGAAACAAAATAACAATTGATGGTTTGCGGATTGAATTTAGTAACGGATGGGGTTTGTTAAGAGCATCGAATACAACACCTAAACTAGTATTAAGATTTGAAGGAAATAGTGAGGACGATCTAAAAACAATACAGGAAAACTTTATAAATGAATTTAAAAGAATATGTCCTGAAATTGATCCAACTATGCATTAGAATGAATAAAAACTATTATTAAAAATTGAAAGGCGATAGAAAACAAATAATACTTCAATCACTAGCTGGACTTCTAGAAGAAAGAAATTTATCAAAAGTTACTACAGCTGTTTTAGCAGAAAAATCAGGAATAACTGAAGCTGCGCTTTATAGACATTTTCCTAGTAAAAGATCGATATTTTCTGAACTTTTTGGATTTTGTGATGATGCTATTTTTTCTAAATGTGCTGAGATTAAAAAATCAGATTTAAATTCTGAAGAGAAGATAAAAAATATTTTCTTATTTTTTATTATATTTCTTGAAAAAAATAAAGGTTTTGCAAGAATTTTATCAAGGGAAGCGCTTAGTTCTGATGAGCAAAACGTAACTGATGCGGTGAATCAATTTTTTGAAAGATTGGAATTAAATATTAAACAAATACTTGCTGCAGATGCTAATAAGCTTATTGCTCAACCTGGAATATCTGCTCAACTAATAGTTACTTTGTTAGAGGGAACTGTCTCTAGATATATTCGATCTAAATTTAAAGAGGCTCCTTCAAGTTATTCTGAAAATATATGGACCTTAGCAGTCTTAGCCACTTTTAAAGATTAATTAGGAATATTTTCGTTTAGAAATAATTCAAAATATGTATTTTTATCGCTTGGATTTGCTATCTCCCCAGTTGATTTGTTGACCTTTACATAAGATATGCCACTAGGAATTGTTATCTTTGATTCAGGAAGAGAATCTAAGGCTAAACTCATATAATCAACCCATATGGGTAATGCAATACTTGAACCATATTCGTTATCACCAAGTGAGGTAAAGTCATCAGTTCCGACCCAAACAGTTGTAACTAGATCCTCATGAAATCCAGAAAACCATGTGCTCTTAGCATCATTGGTCGTTCCAGTTTTTCCTGCAATATCTGATCTTTTTAGAATCCCAGTTTTACGTCCAGTCGAGCCTCTTCGCGTATGCTCTTTAAGAATATCTTTAACAATGTGAGTAACTCTTTCATCTATAATTCTATTTTTATTAGGTACATTATTTAACAAGCTATAAGGTTTTTTAGCCTCAAGCTCTAAAGTGTTTAACCATGGAAATGCCGTCATATTAGATGTAACGTCTATTTCTTGGTCTTCAGTTATATCTTTGTGTGTAAAGATATCATTTCCATTTCTATCTAAGATCTTTGATACATAATATAAATCTACTAAATATCCATCATTGGCTAATACGCCATATGATCTAGCTACTTCTGCAGGAGAAAAATTGCCTGATCCTAGCGCTAAAGATAAGTCATTAGGAAGCCTATTTCTTTCAAAACCAAATTTTGAAATATAATTATTGGCTTTGGAAATACCCAATTCCCTTAAAAGTTTTATTGATACAATATTCAGTGACTGGACTAGTCCTTCTCTGAGTCTAGTGGGTCCATAAAACTTACCAGTGTAATTTTCTGGTCTCCAGAAACTCTCTAGATTTTCATCATTAAAAATAATGGGTGCATCATTAATAAGAGATGAAGGATTATAATTGTTAGCAAATGCAGCAGCATAAACAAAAGGTTTAAAACTTGATCCAGTTTGTGGAAATGAAAGTCTAACTCTATCAAATAAACCATCATTAAAGGACGAGCCACCAACATAACTTGAGATACTTCCTGTTTTTGGATCTATTGATATAAGCGCAGCTTCAGCCAGAGGAATTTGATCAAGAATAATGGCATCATTAATTGATTTTAGATAAATAAAGTCGCCCGGTTTAATTAAATCATAAAAATTTTGAGGTATGGCTCCTCTTGAGTTAATAGATATATATCTTCGAGCCCATTTATATAATTCTTCATCCCAATCAATAGATAAAACTTTAAGATCTTCACTTAAATATATAAAATTATCTTCATTGACATCAATAACTATTCCTCTTTTATGAGAATGAATAAAAGTATTTGAATCAAAGGCATCTCTAACTCTTTCAATTAAGGTATCAACATCACTTGTAAAATCAAAGCTTTCTGCAAGACCATCGGTAAGAGGTGAATAATCTAAATTTAACAGAGAATTTAAATCTTCTATTGAAAATATATCTAAATAATTATTCTTTTGACGCCATCCATGTCGTTTGTCATATTCAGACAAGCGCTCTGAAATACTTGCAATAGCTTTAGTTTGTAGCTTTGAATCTATAGTTGAATAAACCTCCCATCCTTCTGTATAGGCCTTTAATCCATATCTATTAATTATTTCTTGTCTAATTAATTCAGCTAAATGTCTTGAATCTAGATCATAAGATTTAATATTTTTTGAAATATTTACAGGTTCAGCTATAGCCAAAACATAATCTTCATTACTAATGTATCTAAGCTTGAGCATTCTTCCTAGAATCCAATTACGTCTAGATTTAGTTCTTTCTGGGGCCTTTATAGGATTAACTCTAGACGGGAGTTGAGCTAATGAAGCAATTAATGCGCTTTCTGCAAGAGAAAGTTCTTGGGAAGTTTTACCAAAATAAGTATCAGCAGCTGACTCAATTCCATAAGATCTATTGCCTAAAAAAATACTATTAACATAAAGTTCAAAAATTTCATTTTTACTGGCTGAACTTTCTAACTGATAGGCAAGCAAGATTTCTTTTAGTTTTCTTATTACTGTTTGATCTCTTGTTAAGACATAGCCCCTTACAACTTGCATTGAAATAGTTCCACCTCCACCAAAACAACCATTGGGGCCAATACATCTGATAAAAGATCGAAGGATGCCCGTATAACTTATTCCTTGATGTCTAAAAAATCCATCATCTTCTGCTGCTAGAAAAGCATTTTTAAGATTATCTGGAATATCATCAAAACTAATAGGTCTACGTTTTTTTTCTCCAAATTCTCCTATAAGAACTCCATCGCTGGTATAAATTTTTAAGGGTATTTGAAGTTGTGATTGATCAACAAGACTTATTTCAGGTAAGTCAGGTTTTAAGTATAGGTATACAGTTAACGTAGTTAATATTCCAAAGGCTGTTACAGCTATGCTGGACCAGAATAAAAACTTGATTAATTTTGTCATAACTTTAAAAGATTGATTAATTACATTTTAATATAAGAATTAATGAATATATCTTTTATCACCTTAAAAGACTATTTTATAGAGTTCAATGTTAAAATCTTGCCCATAAATTAGTAATATTATGAATATCTTTATAGTTGGTCCTATGGGATCAGGAAAATCCACCGTTGGCAAAATTATTGCTAACGAATTATTTTTATCTTTTTTAGATACTGATGATGAGATAGAAAAAGGCACTGGTGTAACTATTGACTGGATTTTTGATCTTGAGGGTGAGGATGGTTTTAGAAAAAGAGAGAGTGCTGTCTTAAATGATTTAGCTCAGGAGAACTCTATTGTTCTTTCAACTGGAGGTGGGATAATTCTATCTGATGCTAATAGAGATCTTCTATCGGCAAGAGGTACAGTTTTCTATCTAGATACACCAATCGATGTACAGCTAGAGAGAACCTCAAAGGATAAAGATAGACCTCTATTAAAAGATGGTGACCCAAGACAAATATTAACTGACCTTCATGAAAAGAGAGAAAACCTTTATCAAAGTGTTGCTGATTATGTGGTTGATACTTCAAATAGAAGCAGCCAGGAAGTTGCAAATGAGATCATTAAGTTAGTTAAGAATTATGGCTAAATCTATTCTGGTAGGCAAAAAGCCTACTAATTATGAGGTCGAAATCTTAGATAAACCAATATCTAAAAATAAATTATCATCTGCAATAAAATCTTATAATAAAATTCTTATAGTCACTGATGATGGTCTCCCTAAAAAATACTTAGCAGAAATAAAGAAACTTATTCCAAAATCTAAAAAAGTTTATATATATTCTCTTCCGGCTGGTGAAAAATCTAAATCTTTAAAGTCTTTTAATTTAATTCTTGAGAATTTAGCATCTCTAAAGTTTGATAGAACCGATTGTTTAATTGCTCTTGGAGGCGGTATGGTTGGTGATATTACTGGCTTTGTCGCATCTTCCTACTTAAGAGGGATAGATTTTATTCAAATACCAACTACCCTTTTATCTCAAGTGGACTCTTCTGTTGGTGGTAAAACAGCAATCAATATAAGCCAAGGTAAAAATCTAGTTGGAGCTTTTTATAATCCTAAAAAAGTTTTTATTTCATTGAGTTATTTACAAACTTTGTCAGAAAAAGAATACAGATCTGGTTTGGGAGAAGTCGTAAAGTATGCCTTTATTCTTAATAAGAGACTGCATAGAATTTTAAAATCTAATTCTAATTTAGTTCTTTCTAGAAACTTGAAGGTTTTAGAGGAAGTTATATATGAATCAATTAAGACTAAATCTAAAATAGTAACCAAGGATGAGAAAGAGAATGGCGTAAGAGCTCTTCTTAATTTTGGTCATACTTTTGGGCATGCTATTGAAGCTAAAAACAATTACAAAGGCGTTTCACACGGTGAGGCCGTTGTTTTGGGTATGATTATTGCATCTGAAATATCATATTTAGAAAACTACATTACTAAAAAAGAGTTAGAGGAAATTAAAAATCTAATAACTTCCTTAGGCCTAAGCAGTAATTATAAGAAATATGAATATGCTGACCTTAAACCTTATCTTATGAATGATAAAAAGGTTGCAAAAGGAAAACTAAATTTAATATTACTTAATAAAATTGGCAGTGCTTTTAAAACAAACAAATTTAAAAACCTAAATCTATCTAAAGCTTTTAATTAAAAATTATGCGGCATTTGCAGTAGTGGCTTTCAATAAATCTTTTACATTTAAGGCTGCTGGTGAGACTAACCAAAATAATTGTTCAAATTTATCAAAATCATCAAATATTTCTTTAGATCTTAAACTATTGGTTTCTTGATAATGCTTCAAAATAATCTCTTTTAGATGCTTTCGATGAGATTCCATATCTTCATTAATAATTCTATCTATATTTACAAGTCCTCTATTACATTTATCAAAGAAAGTTCTGTCTTCATCCAAAACATAAGCAAAGCCGCCTGTCATTCCAGCTCCAAAATTTGCACCCACAGGACCTAATACAGTTACCTGTCCACCAGTCATATACTCACAACAGTGATCACCTGCACCCTCAATAGTGGCTTGAGCTCCTGAATTTCTTACTGCAAACCTTTCTCCAGCTGAACCAGCTACATATATCTCCCCACCAGTTGCTCCATATAAACATGTATTGCCCACTAAAGTTGTTTCGCTACTTTGAGCATAATGACTAGTATTTTTTATAACTATCTTGCCACCATTCATACCTTTACCAACGTAATCATTAGCATCACCATCTAAAACTATGTTTAATCCATTAGCATTCCAACAACCAAAACTTTGACCTGCAGAGCCTTTAAAATTTAAAGTTATAGGTTTTTTTAAGCCGGTTTCACCAAATTTATCAGCTATATAGCCTGATGCAGAAGCTCCTACGGACCTATCAGTATTCATTATCTTATAATTAAATGATTTTGATTTATTGGCTTTTATAGATGGCTTTATTTCCTTTAATATTTTTTTAGCAAGAACCCCTTTATCCCATGGATTGTTATGTGATACTTGGCAATGATAAGGCTCATTAATAGATTTATTTTTATATAAGAGATCTGTTAGGTTCACTTTTTTATATTGTGACTCCATATCTTTAATAACTTTTAAATACTCTGTCTGACCAATAATATTTTCTAGTTTAGAAACTCCCATTTCGCTTAGGTGTCGTCTCACATCATCAGCTATAAATTTAAAATAATTTACAACTTTTTCTTTTTCACCAATAAAGTGATGATTAATAATATCTTTTCTTTGTGTAGCGACACCAGTTGCGCAGTTGTTTAAATGACAAATTCTTAGATATTTGCATCCCATAGCTATCATGGGACCAGTTCCAAAACCAAATGATTCGGCTCCAAGAGCAGCGGCTTTGATTACATCTAATCCGGTCTTCATTCCGCCATCTGTTTGCAATCTTATTTTGCCTCTAAGGCCGCTCTCTCTTAAAGCTTGATGAGCTTCGGCCAGACCAAGCTCCCAGGGTGATCCTGCATAACGAATAGAAGATAAAGGACTTGCTCCAGTTCCTCCATCATGACCTGATATTGTGATTAGATCAGCGTAAGCTTTAGCCACGCCTGCAGCTATAGTTCCTACCCCAGGTTCTGAGACTAACTTTACAGATACTAAAGCCTTAGGGTTAACTTCTTTTAAATCATAAATAAGTTGTGCTAAATCCTCAATTGAATAGATGTCATGATGCGGCGGTGGAGATATTAAAGTCACTCCAGGAGTTGAATACCTTAATTTGGCAATTAATTTATTAACTTTTCCGCCTGGTAATTGACCGCCCTCTCCAGGTTTTGCACCTTGAGCTATTTTAATTTGTAGAACTTCGGCATTAACTAAGTAATGGGGTGTAACCCCGAATCTTCCTGAGGCTATTTGTTTAATTTTTGACATCTTATCAGTGCCATATCTTTCAACAGCCTCGCCGCCTTCCCCAGAGTTCGATCTTCCACCTATAGAATTCATTGCTTGAGCTAAGGTTTCGTGGGCATCTGGTGATAAGGCTCCAAGACTCATACCGGCTGAATCAAACCTGGTTAGAATTGATTTCTGATTTTCTACATCTTTTAAAGAAATTGGATTTTCCTTTTTTACTTCGAGTAAATCTCTAAGCATTGCTGGCGGCCTTGTATCAACAAGTTTTGCATACTCTTCATATATGCTTAAAGAGTTTGAAGAAACAGCTTCTTGAAGTTTTTTTACAATTTCTGGGTTATATGCATGATATTCTCCACCATGAATATACTTCAATAAACCCCCTACATTCATATCAGATAAATTAGACCTAGCATAATCATCTAGAGCTCTTAAAGACTTATCTAAATCTTTAAAACTTTTACCTTCTATTCTACTAGTAGTATTTGTGAAACAAGTTTCTACTATTTGACTATTCAATCCAACTATTTCAAAAAGCTGTGAACCTCTATAGCTTGATATAGTGGAAATGCCCATCTTTGAAATTATTTTTAATAAGCCTTTGTTAATGCCCTTTCTGTATCTAGCGCAATTTTCATTTGCGTCACCTTTTAATTCATTTTTTTGAGTAAGATCGAGAATGCTTTGATAAGCAAGCCATGGAAAGACTGCTGTAGCGCCAAAACCAATCAAGCATGCTATATGATGGGTATCTCTTGCTGAAGCAGAGCTTACAATTAAATTAGCATCCGATCTTAATCCAAGCTTAACAAGCTCTTGATGAACAGCACCTAGACCTAACAAAGCGTTAATGGGAAGTTCTCCTTCTTCTGGCAATCGCTCATCTAAATGAATAATAGATGCACCAGATTTAACTGCTTTTACAACATCACCCTTTAAATTTATTATTGCTTTTTTCAGACTGATTGATTTATCAAAAGATAAAGTAAATTCCTCAACTTTGAAGTATTTATTTTTTAAAATAGTGGCTAGCTTTCTGTGAGAAAGTAAGGGAGATGAAGTTATTAATCTCTTTGCATGCTCAGGAGTTTCTTCATATACATTTAATTCAGGACCAAAACATGTCTCAAGCGACATGACACTCTTTTCTCTCAAAGAGTCAATTGGAGGATTAGTTACTTGAGCAAATTGTTGCCTAAAGAAATCATAGATTTGTCTATGCATTTTTGACATAACTGCTAATGCAGTGTCATCGCCCATGGATCCAGTACCTTCTTGGGAATCAATAGCTAGAGGTTTAATTACTGAACTTCGCTCTTCTTTAAATAGAAGAAATAATTTTGAAGCAATTGTAAATTTATGTTGAGATATTTTTTTTAATCCAGGTCCGCCAAAATCATTAAGAGATGACTCGATATAAACAGCATATTTCTTTAGCCACTCTCTATAAGGTTTTTGGATTTTAAGATTATCATCTATATAGCCTTCATCATGCAGTTCGCCAGTTTCAGTATTAATAGCAAGTATTCCACCAGGCTTTACTCTTCCCTTAGTGATAACAGAGGATTCATTTGTTGGATTGACTCCAGTCTCAGAGGCAACAGTAATTAATCCTTCTTCATCTATTTGGTACCTAGCAGGACGCAGACCATTTCTATCTAAAACACAAATAGCCCATTTGCCATCAGTCATTACAATTCCTGCAGGACCATCCCATGCTTCCATATGCATAGAGTTATATTCATGGAAAGATTTAATTTCTGCGTCAAGAATTTGTCCATTCTGCCAAGCAGGGGGAAGAACCATTCTTATAGCTCGAAATATATTAATTCCACCTTTTTCTAGCAATTCAATCATATTATCTAATGATGATGAATCAGAGCCAGTTTCATTAATTAAATGTTTAAATTTAGATAATTTTGGAATTAAAGGAGTTATAAATTTTGATTTACGTGCCTTTGCCCAGTTTCTATTGCCTCTAATTGCATTGATTTCGCCATTGTGGGCTAATAATCTAAAAGGCTGCGCTAAGTGCCATCTTGGACTTGTATTGGTAGAGAATCTTTGATGGAAAACACAAATTGAAGCTGTGAAATTATTTTTTCGTAAATCTTTGTAAAATAAATCTATTGCATCAGGAAGCATTAAGCCTTTGTAAACAATTGTTTTGCTAGACATGCTGCAGAAGTACAACATTTCATCATTATCAAATATAACTTCAATAAATTTTCTTGCTTGCAAGAGAGCTGATTCAAATAATTCTTTTTGTAAATTATTATTTGGTGATATAAAAAGTTGGTAGATATTAGGTAAGCAATCTAAAGCAATGACTCCTAGTATTTTCTTATCAACTGGAACAAGTCTTGTTGCATCTAATTGCAAGCCTTCCTTTTTTAAAATATTTTCTATTTTAGGAAGAAGATCTTTAAGAGATGAATCAAGAAATAATTGAGCTACAGCAAAATGTTTTGGCAATTCAATTTTTTGTTCTTTTAAAATAGCATCTCTAAAAAAGTCATGATCTAAATTAAAAAGCAGTCCGCAACCATCACCAGTTTTACCATCTGAGCCTATGCCGCCTCTATGCTTCATGCTCTTAAGAGCGCTAATAGATTTAGTAATTACAGAGTGAGATTTAGTACCATTTCGATTAGTAATTAAACCGAAACCGCAGTTATCTTTGAAATTATTATCTCTGTAAAGTCCAGGCATTTAGATGATTGATGTGAGTTAGTTGTTGATAATAGCACAAAAGTGTCATACTGTGTCATACCTAAATGACTCAAAAAAACAAACAATATAAGCTAGAGAAAGGTTTAATGCTTTTCACGCAACCTCGTTCTCCATACTTTTATGGAAAAATTAGATTTAATAAAAAATACTTAACGAAGTCTTTTGCCCCCATTGTTTCTCGTGCTGATGCAGAATTAGAACTTTATGCTTGGAGAGATAGTTTATTTCAAAATGACATGCCTAATACAACAGTACTTTCTGAAGAAACTGGTGCAAGAAGTCAGTATATTGAGCATGAAGAAATTACCAATGATTTTCAATTCTTGGAAGTTGGAAGATTTGATCCTCAGAAAAAAAGTATAGAAGAACGAAAAATTAGTTTTGTAGAAATATATGGAGAATATAACCAAACAGAAGTTTCAAATCAGGCTCATAGATGCTTGGATTGTGGAAATCCATATTGTGAATGGAAGTGTCCAGTTCATAATTACATACCCGATTGGCTAAAGTTAGTTAATGAAGGCAATATTCTTGAGGCTGCAGAATTATGTCATCAAACAAATAGTTTGCCTGAGATGTGTGGAAGAGTATGTCCTCAAGATAGATTATGTGAGGGAGCTTGTACTCTCAATGACGGTTTTGGGGCAGTGACAATCGGTTCAACCGAAAAATATATTACTGATAAAGCCTTTGAAATGGGCTGGAAGCCTGACATGTCATATAGAACATGGACAGATAAGAAAGTTGCAATTATTGGAGCTGGTCCTGCAGGAATTGCTTGCGCAGATGTTTTAACTAGATCAGGTGTTAAAAGTCATGTCTTTGATAAATATCAGGAAATTGGTGGTTTATTAACATTTGGAATCCCAGAGTTTAAATTAGAGAAAAAAGTTATTAAAAAAAGAAGAGATATTTTAGAAGGAATGGGTGTTGAATTCTTTTTAGGTAAAGAAATTGGTAAAGATATCCAATTTAAAGAACTTTATGAAAACTATGATGCCGTATTTCTTGGGATGGGAACATATACCTCTCTTGAAGGTGGTTTTAAAGGTGAAAAATTACCAAATGTATTTAAAGCTTTGGATTACTTGATATCAAGTACAAACAGATTATTAAAAATAGAAAAAGATAAAGAAAAATTTATTAATCTTAAAGGTAAAAATGTCATTGTCTTAGGTGGTGGAGATACTGCAATGGATTGCAATAGAACGGCTGTAAGGCAAGGGGCTAAATCAGTCAAATGTCTTTATAGAAGAGATGAAAAGAATATGCCTGGCTCAAAAAGAGAAGTTACAAATGCAAAAGAGGAAGGAGTTGAATTCGAATTTAATATCCAGCCAATTGAAATTATAGGCAAAGAAAAGGTTGAAGGGATAAAAGTTGTTAGAACTGAGCTTGGTGATGCTGATCAAAATGGTAGAAGAGTTCCTATTCCTATCCCTGGATCTGAATTAATTATAGAAGCTGATGCTGTTATAATAGCATTTGGTTTTAGAGCAAGTCCTTCTGATTGGTTTAAAGATTTCAATATTAATACTCAAAATAACGGACTTGTATTGGCAGCAGAAGAACAAAAATATAAATTTCAAACTTCAAATAATAAGATATTTTCTGGTGGCGATATGGTGCGAGGTTCAGACCTTGTGGTTACTGCAATATGGGAAGGTCGCGAAGCAGCTAAAAGCATCATAGAATACGTATCATAATGATAGACCAATCAATATTTTTAAGAGCTTTAAGAAAAGAGAATAATGAAGTTCCTCCTATTTGGTATATGCGTCAAGCTGGAAGATATCTTCCTGAATACAGAGCTGTAAGATCAAAATTTAAGAACTTTCTCGATATGTGTAAAGATCCAGATGTATGTTGTGAATTAGCTTTGCAGCCTATTGATAGATTTAATCTTGATGCGAGTATTTTATTTTCTGATATTCTTACAATTCCTGATGCTTTTAATTTAGGTGTTGAGTTTAAAGAGGGAGAAGGTCCTGTTTTTAATAACCCGATAAGAGATACTCAAGCCATCGATAATTTGCCATCATTTGATCCCCAAGACCTTTCTTATGTTTATAAATGCGTTAGTAATATTAGAAGCGCCCTACCTGCAGAACTTCCTTTAATAGGATTTTGTGGAAGTCCATGGACACTTGCGGCTTATTCAATAGAAGGTGGCTCATCAAAAGACTTTGCGATTACTAAAAATTTTATAATAGACAATCCAGTTCAAGCCCAATATCTTTTAAAGGTCTATACAGATGCATGTTTTGAATATCTTAAAGAGCAGGTTTTGGCAGGTATTAATGCAATCCAAATCTTTGATTCTTGGGCTGGTTTATTGAATAAAGATGACTATAAAATATTTTCACTTACTTATATTAATGATCTTGTTAATCAGCTAAAGGATGATCCAGTTACAACAGATATTCCTGTAATAGTGTTTGCCAGACAGCCGCAAGGCGGCATTAAACAATTGAGTATATGTAAACCAGAATGTATTAGCTTATATTGGGATGAATCTATTGAGGATTCTATTAATATTCTGAAAGGCGTTACTGCTATTCAAGGCAATCTTAATCCATTAATTTTAAAAGAAGATAATGCGGTAATTTATAAAGAGCTTGAAATTATGATGAGTAAATTTAAAGATTATCCTGGCTATATCTTTAACCTTGGGCATGGGATAACGCCAGACATTGATCCAGACAAGATTAAATTTGTAACTGATACTGTAAGAAATCTATAAATTATTTTTTTGGCTTGGGTTTGTCCCATAAACGCATCAGGCCCTCTTGGACACAAGAGGCAACTAGTTGCCCTTTTTTATTGTATATAGAACCTCTTGAAAACCCTCTAGCATTCCCTGAAACAGGGCTATCAATGTGATATAAAAGCCAATCGCTAAAATCTAACTTACCATGGAACCATGTCGCATGATCCAAACTAGCGCTTTGAAGAAGTGGTGACATAAAATTTAGTCCATGTGGATTATTGGCTGTCCCTAATAAGCCCATATCAGATGCATATAATAATAGTGCTTGATGAATCTTCTCATCCTTTGGCATGGCGCCATCAGGTTTCATCCATGTATTTTTATATGGAGGAGCTTTTTTAGGGTTTAAGAAATCTTGATCCTCAACTGGCCTCATTTCAATTTCTCTTTCTCGAAGAAACATAGGTAAGTATTTTTTATCAATCTTATGGCTGATTTTCTTTCTATGCTGCCATTCATTTAAAAGTCCTTCGGGGCCTGGCACTTCAGGCATATCGATTTGATGGGTTAAACCTTTTTCTCGTTTTTGAAAAGAAATTGATGAGTTAAATATAGCCTCTCCATCCTGAATGGCTCTAACTCTTCTAGTGGAAAAGCTTCTGCCATCTCTTATTCTATCGACATCAAAGACGATTGGTTTGTCCATTTGTCCTGGTCTCAAGAAGTAGCCATGAAATGAGTGTGCTAAGTGCTTTTTTTCAATGGTTTCGTAAGCAGCAATAAGAGTTTGTGCCATTACTTGGCCGCCAAAAATTCTTGCCCATCCTACACTTTCACCAGTCCAGGTAAAGATATCTCTATCAATCTTATTAAGCTTAAATAAACTTAATCTATCTTCTAACAGTGGGAGTGAATTATCTGCTTTCTTACTCATTTTTAGATGTGGTGTTTTATAATATTACTAATCTTACAATGATTAACAAAAAACTAGAACTTTACATTCTCAAAAGGTAGGATACATATCTTCAAAACAGAAAAAATTATGTTAGTAGATCAAAAAATAGAATTACCAAAAAAAGCTGATATTAAAGTCAAAGTTTCAGATGTCTTTGGTTTTCCTTCTGAGCTTATCGTAGCTGCATATAAAGAAAAAACACAATGGGTTCCTGAGATAGATAAATCCTACAAATTTGATCCTGAAACCACATTAGCAATTCTTGCAGGCTTTGAACACAATCGTAGAGTCATGATTCAAGGTTTTCATGGAACAGGTAAATCTACCCACATAGAACAAGTGGCAGCTAGATTAAATTGGCCTTGTCTAAGAATTAATTTAGATAGTCATATTTCTAGAATAGACTTATTAGGTAAAGATGTTATCAAGCTTCAAGAAGGCAAACAGGTAACGGATTTTAAAGAGGGCTTGCTTCCATGGTCTATTCAAAATCCAGTGGCTTTAGTTTTTGATGAATATGATGCAGGTAGGCCTGATGTAATGTTCGTAATTCAAAGAATACTTGAGGTTGAAGGAAAACTAACCCTGTTAGATCAAAATAAAGTATTGTCGCCTCATCCTTCTTTTAGACTTTTTGCTACCACTAATACAGTAGGCCTTGGTGATGTTACTGGTCTATATCATGGCACTCAACAAATCAATCAAGGTCAGATGGATAGGTGGCATATTTTAACTACGCTTAATTATTTATCTGAAAAACAAGAATTTGATGTTGTAAGTTCAAAACTAAAGAGCTTTAAATCAGCAAAAAATAAAAAGCTTTTAACTGAAATGATTCAATTAGCAACTTTAACCCGTGAAGGTTTTGCTAATGGTGATATATCGACTTTAATGTCACCCAGGACTGTTATTTCTTGGGCCGAAAATTGGGTTATATTCAAAGATGTTAAAAAATCTTTTTCAGTTACCTTTTTAAATAAATGTGATGATACTGAGAAACCAATTATTGCTGAGTATTTTCAACGCTGTTTTGGTGAAGACCTTGAGGAAAGTCACAACCCTCATACAAAATAAGTATGGCGTGGGTAAAGGATAGAGAAAACCTTCATATTGCAGCAATATCATCTGCAAAAGCTATTTCAAAAAATAAAGAATTAGCCTCAAAAAATACATCTTCCAATAGATCTCCTAGTTTAGGACAAATATCTTTAACAGCAGCACCACGATCTTCAGCAAAGATAGGCGCATGGCGCGGTGAAGCAGATTTTCAGGCATTTTGGAATCTTTATCATAAAAACTTAGAAGAATTACCTTTAAAAAAAGATGCAAGAGAAATCTTTCAAGAACTAGAGCTATCCAGGGTAGAGATACTTGGTGGAGATAAATATAAAGGCGCTAAGCAGAATATTATTGCTCATATAGAGCAAAAAAGTGCTGAATTGATTCATGAAAAGATACAAAGCCAACTTCCTTTTGCCATAAATTTATGGCTTAAACATGTTAATGGTTATAAGTTCTCAGGCGCAGCTAAGGATATTATTACTAACTTTAAAGACGTTTTTTTACCAGAAGATAATTCAGACTTAGAAACTGCTTTTATTAAAAGTCTCAATGATCAGCATGCTTTTGAAAAGGAGTCATTAAGGCTATTGCGACAACTCAATCTTTTAAAAGAGCATTCTAATGATTCTATGGAAGAAGATGATGTGGAATCTCCAGGATCCATGGAGCAAGATAATGCTGAACTATCTGAATCTGGCATGGAGATTGAATCAGAAAATGTAACCGAAACCTCTGATGAAATTAACGAAGTGGATGATGATCTTTTACAAGAAGCATCTATAGATATAGACGCTAAGTCTATCGAAGAAGAAATAGAGCTTTCAGGAAATTATAAGGATATTGAATCAGAGCAAACTGAAATACCTTACTCAATTTTTACAACAAAATATGACGAAATTGTTGAAGCTAAAGACCTCTCAACCAAAGAAGAGGCTTTGCGATTACGAAATCAATTGGATAATTTAATTAAACCCCATCTTACAACTATAGGAAAGTTAGCAAATAGACTGCAAAGACTTTTGTTATCTAAACAAAATACTAGTTGGAATTTTAATCTTGAGGAAGGCGTTTTAGATACTGCTAGATTAAGTAGAGTTGTAACTGAGCCTGGAGCTCCTTTAAGCTTTAAAGAAGAAACTGATAAAGAGTTTAAAAATACAGTTGTAAGCCTTTTAATAGACAGTTCAGGATCTATGCGAGGAAGATCGATAAGCTTAGCTGCAATTTGTGCAGATATTATTGGCAGTACCTTAGAAAGGTGCTCTATAAAAACTGAAGTATTGGGATTTACAACTAAAAACTGGAAAGGTGGTGAATCAAAGAAACTATGGTTAACTAATGGCAGTCCAGGTTCGCCTGGCAGATTAAATGACATTAGACATATTATTTTTAAAAATGCTGATAATTCATGGAGAAGAGCAAGAAAATACTTTGGGGTAATGCTAAGAGAAGGTTTGCTTAAAGAGAATATTGATGGAGAAGCGCTTTCTTGGAGCTTTCAAAGATTATTAAAGAGGCCAGAAGAAAGAAAAATACTAATTGTTGTTTCTGATGGAGCTCCTGTTGATGATTCAACCCTCTCATCAAACCACCCGCTGTTTTTAGATGATCATTTACGCACTATTATTACTTCAATTGAAGAAGACAATAAAATAGAGTTGTTGGCCATAGGCATAGGTCATGATGTTTCAAAGTACTATAAAAGAGCGATAACTATTCATAGAGCAGAAGAGTTAGGTGAAGTTTTACTTGAAGAACTGACTGACCTTTTTAAAAATTAGAAATTCCTATAGAATATAGACCAAGGTACTATAGATACCTGCAGATTTAAGAACAATTAAGGGAAAATTATGAAAATAACTCACACAGATGGACCGCCTAAAGATTTACTATATTTTGATGAAGAAATGGATCTCCAACAAAAAGATGTTGAAGATGTAGCTGAAATTTTTAAAACTCCTTTAACAGGATCATATAACTGGGACTATACGGTCTCTGATAATAGAATTAAAAGACTCTATGAGCTTGGAAAAGAGCTTAACTGGAATGGTTCCCTTGATTTAAATTGGGACTACACTCATCCTGCAAATGAAAAATTAGTTGAAGCTGATGAGGATTTGCCACATGAAACTTTAGAAGCTTATGAAAATCTTACGGAAGAAGAGAAAATTGAGTTTGATAGACATGACACTGCTGAACTTTTAAGCCAATTTTTACACGGAGAGCAAGGCGCTCTCTTGGTTGCTTCTCAGTTGGTTTCTTGTGCGCCAACATATAATGCAAAACTTTATGCAGCATCTCAAACATTTGATGAAGCTCGACATGTTGAAGTCTTTAATAGATATCTTCAAGAAAAAATTGGAGTTCATTATCCAATCAATCCAAATTTAAAAGCACTGTTAGATAAAATCTTAACTGATGAAAGATGGGATCTAAAATTTATAGGAATGCAAATTATCATTGAAGGTCTAGCATTGGCTGCTTTCCAAATGTTAAAAATGTTAACTAAAGATCCTTTATTAAAACAACTTCTTCACTATGTGGTTAGAGATGAAGCAAGGCACGTAACCTTCGGTATTAATTACTTAGAAGATTTTATTAAAACTTTAACTCCTGAAGAAATTGAGGAGAGAGCAGAGTTTGCCTATGAAGCATGTGTTATTTCAAGAGAACGTCTTATAAATACAACTGCAATGCAGAAGTATTTAAAAATGTCAGAAGCTGAGGCAAGAGAGTTCTCTCTAAGCACCAGTGCTAATGCTACTTTTAGAAACTTCTTATTTTCAAGAGTGATTCCAAATCTTTCGAGAATTGGCTTACTAACTGACTCAGTAAGGCCTAAATTTGAAGCCTTAGGTTTATTAGAATATGAAAATGCTCCTGATGACTTTGAAGTTGATTGGGTTGAACTAGAGAAGCCTCTTGAAGAATTCGATAAAATACCTACAGCAATCTAAGTTAATTTTCTTTAGTTTCCTTATCAGTATTAACTGTTATGGAGCTATTACTATTATTAATCCGTCTGATGATCCTTACGCAGATATTCAAGAAGCTTTAATCCTAGCTGAACCAGGTGATATCGTTAGATTAACAGCTGGGTTTTATGAACTAGAGGATAGTTTGTCAATTGATGTTGAAAATATTAGGCTTGAAGGCGAAGGTATTGATAAGACTGTTTTATCTTTTAAAAATCAAAAGTCTGGGGCTCAAGGTTTATCTGTTACTTCCGATAATGTAGTTCTTCAAGATTTTGCAATTGAAGATGCAAAGGGTGACGCTATTAAAGTGAAAGGTGTTGATGGAATTAGCTTCATCAGAGTCAGAACAGAGTGGACTGGTGGCGTTAGCTCAGATAATGGAGCTTATGGACTTTATCCAGTTGAATCAAAAAATGTACTGATAGATTCCTGTGTTGCTATAGGAGCTTCGGATGCAGGAATTTACGTTGGGCAATCAGAAAATATTATTGTTAAAAACTCTAGAGCAGAATTCAATGTAGCAGGAATTGAAATTGAAAATTCATATTATGCTGACGTATTTGATAATCATGCAGAAAATAATACAGGAGGTATTTTAGTCTTTGACCTTCCAGATATTCCTCAACAAGGCGGCCATCATATAAGAGTCTATAGAAATAAATCTATTAATAATAATACTGATAATTTTGCTCCTGAAGGCAATATAGTTGGTGAAGTACCAAGAGGAACTGGCATTATTATTCAAGCTAATTCTCATGTAGAGATTTTTGATAATGATATTGGAGATAATGAAACAATAAATATTGCAGTAGTTACCTATGGTTATGAGACTGAGGATGAAAACTATTACCCTCATCCTCGCGCAATACAAATTCATGGAAATAGATTTGGTAAAACGGGTTATAACCCTGATCTAGAAACTGGTGAGTTATCAACAATTCTATTTGAATTATCTAAAGGTAATATGCCTGATATTTTTTGGGATGGAATCATGCCTCTCCAACAAATCATATTTGGTCAGCCTGAAGAGGATAAACTTGTCCTTGGTGACAATGGTGATGCTTCTATTTTATCAATTAATGCTTTTAAGTATTTAATGCCTTTTATGGATCCTGTTGAAACAGATTATGAAAAATTTAGAGGAACAATTTCACCTTTAGCTCCTGTAAAGTTAAGTGAAAAACTTTAAAAATATTTTTCTTACTTTTCTTATCTTTGCTCTGATAAACGTTGAAGATGCTTGGTCTGATGTAAATGATACAGTGATTCAACAAAAAAAAATGGCTGCAAAATTGTCAGATTACGGTTTTTTTGATGATCTTAATATGCAATCACCAACTGATGGAGTTTTACCATATCAACTTATCACCCCACTTTTTTCTGATTACGCTGATAAATTAAGGTTTGTTTATATTCCTACTGGGGGTTTTGCTGAGTATGTTCCTGACAAAGTTTTTGATTTTCCTGAAGGGTCTGTACTAATTAAAACCTTTGGTTATTTAAATAATCATGAAAATTCCAACCTTGATAAACAGCTTTTGGAAACTAGGCTGCTGATAAAAAAAGATAACAAATGGAAAAATGTAAGCTATGTTTGGAATGAAGAGCAAAATGATGCATATTTAAGCATTGCAGGAAAAACTATATCTACTCAATTTATTAATGAAAATGGTGATATGCAAGATGTTAGGTACAGGGTTCCTAATATTAATCAATGCAAGGAATGTCATCAATCTGGCAAAAGTATTCAACCAATTGGTCCTAAGGCTAGAAATTTGAACTCATCTATTGATTACAACGATGGCTCAATGAATCAATTAGTTAAATGGCATGAAAAAGGTTGGATTGATAAGGGTATGCAATTTAAAACAATGGAAGATTGGTCAAATGAGTCTGCTTCACTTGAAGATAGAACAAGAGCATATCTAGACATTAATTGTGGGCATTGCCATATTGATGGAGGCTCTGCTGATACAACTGGTCTTTATCTTGATTTTACTGAAAATAGAAAAATACATTTAGGTTACTTTAAAAAACCAATAGCAGCTGGAAGAGCTAGCAATAATTTGAAGTACTCTATAGTTCCTGGAAAACCTGAAGAATCAATCTTATTTTACAGAATGCAATCTCTTGATCCTGGAATTATGATGCCTGAATCCGGAAGAGCTCTTGAGCACAAAGAGGCTATAAAACTTGTAGAAGATTGGATTAAAAGCTTATAAAGTATCTTTTAATTTGTTTTAAAGCCCATAGATACTTATTATAGAAAACTAATTAATGGAGATTATTTTATGTCTAAACATTCAGCAATAAATAGATTTGGTCAGTCAGGCAATCCTGCATTTAAAAGAAATTTTAATCAGAGTGGATTTAGAACTCAATCATCTAGTGAAACGAATGCAGGTAGTGGATTTAGAACAACCTCATCAACTGCTGAGGCTACTGATCTAATGACTTTAGATGGCTCGGTTAATAAAACGGGCATTTTACTTGCTCTTTGTTTTAGTGGTGCATTTGTAGGCTGGAATAATCCGGTATTAGCGTTTCCATGTGCCATATTAGGATTTATCTTAGCTATGGTGACAATTTTTAGAAGTCCTGAAAAGGTTGCATCAACAGCTCCCTTTTATGCTATATCACAAGGTATTTTTCTAGGTGGAGTAACAATGTTTGCTGAGGGTGCGTTTCCAGGTATAGCTGTTCAAGCTTTGGGGTTAACTTTTGGCATTATGGCATCTTTATTATTCTGTTATAAAAGTGGAATTATTAAGCCAACTGAAAATTTTAGACTGATGCTTTTCTCAGCGACTGCTGGAATAGCTATTTTATATCTTGTAAGTTTTGTTATGTCTATGTTTGGCTCTCCTATTGGATTTATTCATTCTAATGGTCTTATGGGAATAGGATTTTCTGTATTTGTTGTTGGTATTGCTGCGCTTAACTTAGTTCTAGATTTTGATTTTATTGAAGAAGGTGCTGAAAAGGGACTCCCTAAATATATGGAATGGTATGGCGCTTTCTCTCTTATGGTTACTTTAGTCTGGTTGTATCTTGAAATACTTAGATTATTAATGAAGATAAGAAGTAGATAATATGAGTACATTTTTTTGGGTTTTAGTTATTGTGGGGTCTTTGTTTCTTATAAGTAATTTAGGAAAAGTTAAAGCATCTAAGAAACAAACAAATCGTGACAATAGAATAAATCGTTTTGGTAAACGTCAAAAGCAACCCAGAGGTCGACCAACAATCATAGAAGGGCAAGCAGAGGAAATTAAAGAAGATGATAATGACATTAGATAAGGTGTTTATAAAGTTATATGGATTTATTCTTATTTTAGGCTTTATGAGCCAATTAGTATTTGCTGTTGAAGAGAACAATCCAACAATAATTCAACCCGGTGCTCCTGGAGAATCATCTAAGAATCTTGATCCTAAAATAGCATCTAATATTGCTGATACTTCCTATATCAAAGCAGATGTTGATTTTCTTCAAGGTATGATCGTTCATCATGACCAAGCTATTGTTATGGCTGCAATGGCTAGATAAGAGAACAAACAATAAAACTATTGTAGATTTAGCTAAAAGAATTGATGTATCGCAAGAAGATGAAATAAATTTTATGGAAAGTTGGCTTGCAGAACGTAGTGAGAATATTGCAGGTAAAACAAAATCACATCAGATGGATTCAGATATGCATGCGCATATGCATATGGTTGGTATGGCTACCCCTCAACAATTAAAAAACCTTGCTCGATCAAAAAGTACAGATTTTGATCGTTTATTTTTACAACTAATGATTGCTCATCATGATGGTGCTCTTGAGATGGTAAGAGAGCTTAAAAAATTCTCAGGCTCAGCTTACGACCCACTTCTAAATGAATTTGTATCTGACTTAGTGAATGATCAAGGTGTTGAAATTGAGCGAATGAATGTTATTGCTGTAGGGCTTTCAGATGATCCAAGGTCAGGGTTGACTGCTGGTTTGTATTTTGCTGATGAAGCTATTTTAAATATGGAATTAGTCACTTCATTAAAAAAACCAACTGGCTTTTTTGATCCGAGTAATCCTGAAGAGCGAGGCTCAAAAGACCTCACTAAAAATGAAGATGAGGATAAAGTTGTGACAACTGAAAAAGCTGCAAGATCACTTCGCTCTCCAATGTTAAGTTTTTCTAATACAGATATGGCATTTAGAGATGATTTGCTCGTTGCTGGAAGTTATCACGGCTTTAATATGTACAAAATTGATAAAGATGGAATTCCAAATCTTTTATCATCAATAGTTTGTCCGGGTGGTCAAGGTGATGTTTCTATAGTTGGAGATCTACTCATCATGTCTGTTGAGCAACTTAGAGGTAGACTTGATTGTGGTCGTGAAGGTGTAGGCAGAGATGCAAGTCCAGAGCGTTTTAGGGGCATAAGAATTTTTGATATTTCTGATCTTTCTAGACCGAAGCAAGTGGGTGCTGTTCAAACATGTCGGGGCTCACATACTCATTCGGTAGTATCCGGTCCATCTGAAGACGGAAAAATTATTGTTTACAACTCTGGGACGGCAAGTGTTAGAGATGAAGAAGAATTAGAACAATGTATAGGAAATATTCCTGGTGATGAGAGGACAGCTCTATTTAGAATAGATATTATTGAAATTCCAATATCTAACCCTTCTGAATCCAAAATAGTTTCTAGCCCTGCTGTATTTGCTGATCTTGAGACAGGTGCTCTGGCAGGATTATGGCGAGGTGGAGATCATGGCGATGAAACTCAAGATACCAGCCGAACTGATCAATGTCATGATATTACAGTCTTCCCTTCAGCAAACATAGCTGCTGGAGCTTGTTCAGGTAATGGTATCTTATTTGATATTACTGATCCTTATAACCCTACTAGATTAGATGTTGTTACCGATGAGGGTTTTGCGTATTGGCACTCTGCAACATTTAATAATGATGGCACAAAGGTAATTTTTACTGATGAATGGGGTGGTGGTGGTCGTGCGCGTTGTCGTGCATGGGATCCTCTTAACTGGGGTGCAGATGCTATTTATGACATTGTTGATAACAAACTTGAATTTAGAAGCCACTACAAGATGCCCGCTCCTCAATTAGAAACAGAAAACTGTGTTGCTCATAATGGCTCTATTATTCCTGTACCAGGTCGTGATATTTTTGTTCAAGCCTGGTATCAAGGTGGAATATCTATAATGGATTTTACTGATTCAGCTAATCCAAAAGAAATAGGTTATTTTGATAGAGGGCCTATTAACAAAGATATGTTAATTACTGGTGGTTATTGGTCTGCTTATTTTTATAAAGGCTACGTTTATGGAACAGAGATTATTCGTGGTCTCGATGTTTTTAAACTAGTGCCTAGTGAATATCTAAGTGAAGACGAAATTAGTTTAGCTTCAGAAGCACTACCAGAATCAGGCCCGGAAGTATTTAATCCTCAACAACAAGTGCCTTTGGTTTGGCCGAATAATTCTGCAGATGCTTCTCTTTGAATGTGTTTATCAAAACTAAAAGATGATCGTAGCATTTGATTTTGGTATAACTAATACAGATTTAGTTATAAAGGATCAAGCGATAAAATATTTAAGTGTGCCCTCTCCTTTTGATAAAAAAAATAGGGACTTTAATCTTACTGAAAAGCATGTAATAGAAATATTAGAAAGCTTAGATATTAATATTAAAGCGATTGATTCTATAGGGGTTACAGGCGGAAAATCAGCAGATCTACCAGATAGTATTTGTGATATACCTATTACTAAAATTAATGAAATTGATGCAATTGGTAAGGGTGCGAGGTCTTTATATAAAATGTCAGAAGATTCTGCGCTTGTGGTTAGTTCTGGAACTGGAACCGCTTGTGTGCATATTCAGAATACCGTAACAAATCACCTAGGAGGAATATCTGTAGGTGGAGGAATGTTAGAAGGTTTATCTAATTTATTAGTCAATAATCCTCATGGTACAGAAATTAATACCCTTGCAATTAAGGGAGATAGAGAGAGTCTTGATGTAATGATAGGTGAAGCTGTTAATGAAATTGGAAATCTTAATGCAGAAATAACAGCTGCAAACTTTGCAAAAGCTAGAAATGAGTCTGTTGATTCAATCGAAGATATCTCTGCATCTTTATGTAATATGGTTGGTGAGGTTATTGGAACAGTTGCCTACCTCAATGCATTGCTTGTTGGTTCTAACAAAGCTTATTTTTTAGGAAGAACAAGTATGCTGAGTGAAGTTAAAAAAGGTATTGATGCTAGATTAGCTTTGGCAGGTATTGAGGGCATTTATCATGAAAATAGAGGATTTGGAAATGCTATAGGTGTTTTAGAAACTATAGATGTTTAGATGTTTTTTCCTCTATAATATCCGGCAGGAAACTTAAAATGATAATAACTGATAAATCTATAATAATTACACTAGCTGTGCCGGTGTTTCTTTTGCTGATAGTAATTGAGTATTTGTACGGTTTAAAGGTAGGTAAGAATAATTATAAACTTAGTGATACCTTTACCAGCCTTGGTTTGGGACTGATGAGCAGATTTCCTCCAATGTTAAATATTGGTCTTCAAGGAGCTGCATTTGTATATGTAGGGTCTTATTTAAATCTTAAGTTACTCCCACTCGATAGTCCTATTACATGGATTGTAGGATTTTTATTATATGATCTTTCATATTATTGGATGCATAGAATGCATCATGAAATTAAAATTTTATGGGCTACTCATAGCGTTCATCATCATGGAGAAGAATATAATCTCTCAACTGCATTAAGACAAACTAGTACTGGTTGGCTTTGGAAATGGATTTTTTATATACCAATGATAATGGTTGGTGTTCCAGGAGAGGTATTCGTGACAGTTGCAGGAATTAATCTTGTCTATCAATTTTGGGTACATACGAAACATATTGGCCATCTTGGAATATTAGAAAAAATATTTATAACTCCAATGAATCACGGAGTGCATCATGCAAAAAATGCTGAATATATAGATGCTAACTATGGTGGTGTATTTATTATTTGGGATAGAATGTTTGGAACTTACATTCCTGAAAGGTCTGATATAAAACCAGTTTATGGAACTGTTAAGCCTCTTAATAGTTGGAATCCAATATGGGCAAACTTCCAAGTTTTCTACCAGATGGTTCAAGATACTATCCATACAAAAAAGCTCAGTGATAAATTTAAAATATGGTATGGGCCAACAAGCTGGCGTCCTGCAGATGTTATCGAGAATAATCCAAATCAAGCAACGGTATCACTAACTAAAAAATACAATCCTCCACTGACTAATGAGCAAAAGATATTTGGCGTCTTTCAAATTTTTTCTATTGTAATTTTAGCGGCCACCGTTATTCTTACAGTAAGCAGTCAAACCTATCAAGAAACTTCAATCTTTGGATTAATATTTGTATTAACTGTTATATTAATATCTTCGATTCTTCAAAATAAAGAAAATAGCTTTAACATTCAGCTATTTGTTTCCTCTGGCTTGATTCTCCTGATTTTTTCAGGAAGCGCTGTAAGCAGTAGTTTGCTAGCCTCACAAGTCATAATGGTTCATGCGTTAATAAACGTCTTATACATAGGAATTGGCATCCCTATTCAAAGATATTCATTAAAAGAATCAGTTAATTAGAGTTTGTTAATTCTTTTGCCGGGATTCCCGCTACTGTAATTCCTGGTTTCACACTTTTTAAAACCAAGCTTCCTGCAGCAATTGTAGAACCTTCTCCAATCTCTATATTTCCTAATATTGTGCTTGAAGCATATATAGTGGCTCCTTTTTTGACATCAGGATGTCTTTTACCAGAATCACTGCCTGTTCCGCCGAGCGTTACTCCTTGGAATATAGAAACCTCAGATTCAATATTGCATGTTTGGCCGATAACAATGCCTGTAGCATGGTCCATCATTACTGCTCCAGCTATATTTGCTGCGGGGTGAATATCAATACCAAATACCTCAGATGCCCTATTTTGAAAAAATAGCGCCATTGTATGTCTGTCATTTTTCCAAAGGCAATTTGCTGCTCTATAGGTAGCTAAACCAAGAAAACCTTTGTAAAAAAGTAAAGGAGTGGATAAATAATCACAAGCTGGATCATTATCTTTAAAAAAGGCTAAGTCCTCTTCTAAGGCTGCCTCTATGTGGTCACATTCTCTGTAAACCTCCAAGATAAATCTCTTAATATCAGTTGCTGAAAGAGCATCTGAATGAAGCTTTGAAGAGAGGATTGAAGCTACAGCAGCAAGTAAATCTGTTTGCGATGATATTAAAGAATGCAAAAAGGGCCCAAGACTTGGCTCAGCATCTTCCCTTAGCTTAATTTCTTTCTTAATTGTTTTCCAAAGCTCTCTATCCATACAGAAAGATTATAGACTAGATTAAGGGTCACCATTTATATAAAATGGCACTCTTGTTATTTTCTTATAGGACACCAGCATGAATAAATTTTTTCTTTTTATACTATTACTAACACCAATTAATTATATTTTTGCAGATGAAGGAATGTGGGAACCGTCTCAACTTCCAAATATTGAAAAAGATATTAGAGCTGCTGGATTTAAGGGTAATATTAAAAAATTTAGCGACTTATTCGAGCACCCTTTAAGCGCCATGGTAAGTCTTGGAGGTTGTTCAGCTGCATTTATCTCTGATTCGGGTTTAATCGCTACAAACTACCATTGTATTGAAGGTTCATACTTGCAATTTAATGCAAAAAGAATGGAAATGGATTTATTTAAAACTGGTTTTCTTGCAAAAAGCATAGAAGAGGAAGCTCCATCTGCACCTGGAGCAAGAGTTTACATTACACAAGAAAGTACCAATGTAACAGAAGAAGTTTTAGTGGGCTCTAGTGATGCGAAATCAGAAAATGAAAGATATAAAATTATTCAATCTAATAGAAAAGATCTTATTAAAAATTGTGAAACTAGTGAAGAATTTCAATGTGAGGTTAGAAGTTTCTATAGTGGTGAAACCTATCAATTGATCAAAAAAATGATCATAAAGGATGTGAGATTAGTTTATGCCCCACCTCAGTCTATCGGTGAATACGGTGGAGAAATAGATAATTGGATGTATCCAAGGCACACAGGTGATTTTGCACTACTAAGAGCCTATGTGAGTCCTAAGAACGAAAGTAAGGAGTATTCTGAGGATAATATTCCCTATCAATCAAAAGACTTTTTAAAAGTATCTAAGAAAGGTGTTCAGGAAGGTGATTTTGTAATGATAGCCGGCTATCCGGGAAGAACAAACAGACTTTTAACATATCCAGAAATAAGATTTGATGTTCAGTTTGGATTTGAGAATTATGTTGAGTACTTAAAGTCAGGGATTGATTTAATGCGTGATCTTACAAAAGATGATGAGCAGAAAGCTTTAAAATATAGAGGTAGTATTAGTGGATTTGAGAATTATTATAAAAAGATAAGTGGCCAAATTGAAGGTGCTAAAAACTTTAATTTATTAAAGCAAGAAAAGCAGAACTGGAATAAATTTCTTGAGTTTATTGAAACAAATGGAAGCTCTATAGAGCAAGATGCACTCGATACACTGTTGGAAATTACCAACGAAGTAAATAGTGAAAGCGTAACTAATTTATATTATGGAGGCTCAACTCTTTTAAGTACTGCTGCAAGTTTATATAGACATGCATATGAAAAAACTAAACCTAATAATGAAAGAGAGCCTGGTTATCAAGAAAGGGACTATGAGAGATTAGTTAATAGAATGCGAAGTATGGAATATAGATTTGATGCTGAAGTTGATAAAGGTATTTTTCTCTTTAGATTGAATCGGTATAGAGAAGTCGATAGCAAAGATAGACGAGCAGTATTTAGTTCAGCATTAAGACTAGATGAGTCTTATGAAGATACTACTAATGTTGTGGATGCTATGTATTCATATTCATCTGATTTATTGGATATGAATAAGAGAATTGCTTTATTAGATGTATCACTTGAAGAGCTTAATGATTCATCAGACCCATTTATGATGCTTGCAAGAGATATGTTTGATGAAGGAATGGAACGTGAAAAGAAAAATAAAGCTAGATCTAGTTTGCAACAAAAAAATAAATCTATCTTTATTAAATCACTTAGAAAATTCTATAAATCTCAAGGTAAAGATATTTATGCAGATGCAAATGGAACATTAAGGGTTACTTTTGGAAACGTTATGGGGGTTGAGCTTAATGATGGAGTTTACTATAAACCTTTCACCACTCTTGAGGGGATAGCTCAAAAAAATACTGGGGTTTCACCTTTTGCGGTTGATGTAAAACAACTTAAATTAATTAATGATAAGAACTATGGTAGTTATAAGTTTGATGCAATTAATAGTGTTCCTGTTAATTACATTTCTAATTTAGATATTACAAATGGTAATTCTGGATCTTCAACAATCAATGCACGAGGTGAATTTGTTGGATTAGCTTTTGATGGAATGCTAGAAACTATTATTTCTGATTATAAATTTATACCAGAGACAAGAACTATTCATGTAGATTCTAGATATCTTTTATGGACATTAGAGGTCTTCGAAGAGGATACAAGACTTATAAAAGAAATGAAGATTGTTAAATAATTGTAGAAAATAAGAAAGGGCTCGAAGATTACATTTTAGAGAAACTTTGCTTTGATTTCTTATAGGAGATTATCAAAACACACTTTTAAGGTTCTATGTAGATAAGGGAAACTCAACACCTTAAACTATAACCTTCGAGTGCGTAAATGATAATCATTCTCATCTAATATTACAACCTTTTATTCAAAAAAAAGTACTTATTTTTGAATAAATTTAGCTAAATACTAAAAAAGGTCGTTACCCATTACTTTATTCCATGCTGATATAAAATCAGACATGAATTTTTCATTTGCATCATTACTTGCATAGACTTCACAAATAGCTCGAAGCTGCGAATTAGATCCAAAAACAAGATCGGCTCTTGTCGCAGTTCTAACCTTCTCACCTGAAGATCTATTTAAAGCTTCAAATGAATTTCCAGTTCCATTTGGTTTCCATTCAACTGACATATCTAACAAAGTATTAAAATAATCATTAGATAATTCATCTGGATTATTTGTAAATACCCCATGTCCGCTTGCACTAATTCCTAAGGATCTCATTCCCCCAAGTAGAACTGTCATTTCAGGTGCTGTTAAGCCAAGTAATTGTGCTTTATCCAACATAATCTCTTCGGCAGCTATATCAATTCCTGATTTATGGAAATTTCTAAAAGCATCAGAGAATGGTTCAAGCGCAGCAAAAGATTCAATGTCAGTTTGCTCTTGAGATGCATCCCCTCTTCCAGCAGTAAATGGAACATTTACTCCAGAAGCTTTTTCAATTCCAACATTGCCAGCTAGAACAATTACATCTGCAATTGATGCGCCAGTAGCGTTAGAAATTGTTTCATATACATTCAAAACTTTTTGAAGTGATTCTGGTTTATTAATTTCCCAATCTTTTTGCGGAGCAAGTCTAATTCGTGAACCATTTGCCCCTCCTCTCATATCTGAACCTCTGTAAGTTGAAGCGCTTGCCCATGCTGTCTCAACCATTTCTTGAATGGTCAATTCACTAGATAATAATTGTGTTTTAACTGCATCAACATCGTAATCAGTTGAACCTTCAGGGACAGGATCTTGCCAAATTAGTTCTTCTTGAGGAACTTCTGGGCCCATATATCTTGTTTTAGGTCCCATATCTCTATGAAGTAATTTAAACCAAGCTCTAGCAAAAGCATCTGCAAACTCTTCAGGGTTTTCATGAAAACGTTTGGAAATTTTCTTATAGATAGGATCTTCACGAAGTGATATATCAGCAGTAGTCATCATTGTAGGAACTCTCACTGATGAGTCTTCAGCATCTGGAGCTAAATCTTCATCTTTTACATCAATAGCGTGCCATACAATAGCGCCTGCTGGTGTTTCAACTTTTTCCCATTCATAGCCAAATAATAAATCAAAATACCCGTTATCCCATTTAATAGGATTAGCAGTCCAAGCACCTTCAAATCCACTTGTAATAGTGTCACTGCCTTTACCTGATGCGTATGAGCTCATCCATCCAAGACCCATTTCTTGAATAGGAGCGCCTTCTGGTTCTGTACTGACATTATCATCTGGACCTGCGCCATGACCTTTTCCAAATGTGTGTCCACCGGCGACCAAAGCAACTGTTTCTTCATCATTCATTGCCATTCGGCCAAATGTTTCACGAACATCTTTTGCACTAGCAAGAGGATCAGGGTCTCCATCTGGACCTTGTGGATTCACATAAATAAGTCCCATTTGAACTGCTCCAAGAGGATTAGCTAAATCTCTTTCACCACTATATCTTTCATTTGCTAACCATTCCTTTTCAGCACCCCAATGAATATCTTCTTCAGGAGCCCAGATATCTGGACGTCCGCCACTAAAACCAAAGGTTTCTCCACCCATAGATTCAATAGCTACATTTCCAGCTAGAATCAAAAGATCAGCCCAACTAATTTGTTTGCCATATTTCTGTTTAATTGGCCAAAGCAATCTTCTGGCCTTATCTAAATTTCCATTATCTGGCCAGCTGTTTAGGGGAGCAAATCGCTGAGCACCAGTTCCACCGCCACCTCTTCCATCTGTACTTCTATATGTACCAGCAGCATGCCATGTCATTCTAATAAAAAACGGTCCGTAATGACCATAATCTGCAGGCCACCAATCTTGTGAATCTGTCATAAGATCATTTAGATCTTTTTTGAGGGCAGCGTAATCTATCTTTGCAAACTCCTCTCTATAATCAAAACCATCATCCATTGGATCTGACTTAACATCATGTTGATGAAGAATATTGAGATTTAACTGATTGGGCCACCAATCTTTATTAGATGTTCCACTAGAGCTATTACTAGTTAAGCTTCCATGCATTACTGGACATTTTCCTTCTGTTTCATTATTCATATGAACTTTGCTCCTATTCAAAATTAATTATGAGAAAATATAGATATAAGTGATTTTACAATAAAAAAAAATTATTTTTATGAAAAATTTATAAAAACTTTATTGCTAATAAATATAAACTAAATGATAATTATTTTACACATAAAAAATAGGAAAATATCTTGAAAAAACTAACATCAATAATATTTTGCGCTCTCGCATCATTTAATTTAAGTGCTCATGGGGAAGGAATAGTTGGTCTACATATTCATGGTGAGTCTACTTTAGTACTAGGACTAATCTTGGCTATGTTGATAGTAATGCCAATGTACTTTTCAAAGAAATTGCTATTAATTAAGAAGGAGAAATAATATGTTTAAAATTGAAGAAGTAAGTGCTCATTGTGATATCCCTTGTGGTGTATACGATCCAGGTGAAGCCCAGTATGCAGTATTAAGTGTTATTAGATTTATTGATTTAATAAATGAAATGCCTGAAGCGGTAACTAGTAAAGATGATTTAGCTAAATTCACGCGTTTAGTTCAGCAAAAAGAAGAACATGCTGTAATTGCTAAAAATGCAGTAACAGTAATTTGGGGTGATTATTTTAAAGCTCCTCAAATTGAAAAATATCCTGGAGTGCATGAGTTAGTGCATGGGATAATGATGGATGGATCTAAATGTAAACAGGGCCTTCATAGAGAAGATGGTCTCAATATGCTCTCTAAAATAAATGATTTTGCAGAAATGTTCTGGGCAACAAAAGAAGTTGAAACAGAAAAGAAAATTTCACCTTATGCTCCAAATCTAGAAATAGTAGTACCGGTTTTATAAGCTGATTAGAATTTTTAAGGTTGCAGGAATCAGTATGCTTCCTGCTTATGAACCAAATAATTACGTTCTTTGTATAAAAACAAAAAATATTAAAGTAGATGATGTAATCATTATGCAAACTAATGATCTTGGAAAAGTAGTCAAAAGAGTCAAATCTATATCAGGAGACTCTTTAAAAATATCAGGTGATAATAAATCTTATCATTCACCTATATATGATATGACGCATAAACTAGATACAGTTATTGGAAGAGTTATATTTAAATTATTTTAAAAATTTTTTCATCGCTGCGAGAGTTTTTGAGCCTACATGATGCTCAATACCCTCACTGTCTATATCGGCATTAACCTTATCAACACCAAGCTTGATTAAAAAAGCTAAAACAATTAAATGACGTTCTTTAACTCGTTTAGCAAGTTTAGAGCCTTTAGCTGTAAGTTCTACTGGTTTATAAGGTTTAGAGTACAAAAGATCTTCCTCTTGCAGTCGTTTCACTATGCGAGAAACGGTAACATGACTAACATTAAAATATCTTGCTAGATCTAGCACCCTGCACTCACCCTTTTCTTCCACCAGTTCCATGACAGCCTCAACATAATCTTCAGCAGTCTCACTAGCATGACGTGAACGGGTCTGTGAAAAAGGAACCGAACGGGCTTTAACTTTTTTTTCCACTAGACACCTTCCTTTTAAAATTCACTTTATAAAATTATACCCTTGACATGATCCGTAGCCATTGCTACATTTACATCGTGAAAGATTACTTAAAATATGATGATATAAAAATTTTTAAATACGAAAATCTTTATTTATCAATAATTTATACTATTGGGCATATATTTGTTGCCATGGCTTGCAACAGAATAATTACTGGAGCATCTCTTGAAATGGCTGCAGCTGATGCCTTTGTAGAACCTATCATTAACGGATTTTGGTTCTATTTTCTTTTAGTTTATCTAAAAAAAATATTTGTTAACAAAATTGAATCAAGTAATTCGCCTTTTATAAGTGTTAATCATGTTGGCTTTTTATTAGCATTTCTCTATACGATTGGTCATATTCTTATTGCTATGACTTGTAATAGATTGCTGACAGGTGCACCTTTAAATCTAGCAGTTATTGATGCATTTATAGAGCCTATAGTAAATGGTTTTTGGTTTTATCTACTGTTTGAATTTTTTAACAAGTATAAGAAGAAGAGAATATCAAGCGGCATGGCCGTTTACAGTAACTCTTAATCAAGCAGAGTTTTTAGACTCGTACCAAAAAATAACATCAATTATTACGAAGTATTGTTTGTCATATGCTTCCAAAGATAACGAAGCCCAAAAATTGCTGGCCTGAAAGAATTGCCTGGACTATAAATTGGTGGAGCTACGCGGGATCGAACCGCGGACCCCCTGCTTGCAAAGCAGGTGCTCTCCCAGCTGAGCTATAGCCCCACGAATGAGTCGACAATTGTACTTTATTAAAGATTAATTGTAACCCTGTGTAATCGACAAAATAATCAACTGATAAGAGATCTATTTCTTGTATGCATAAAAAAAGAGAGCTGCTTAGTTAAAAACAGCTCTCTTTTAAATTATTTACTAGAAGTTGTAAGTAAAGCCTACTTTGAAAGATCTAGGTTTCTGAGATCTAGCACCATTTTTGGGCGCTCTTGAAACTATATCTTCTCCATCAGATAAGTTTTCAATCACAGTGTAAACAGAAACATTATCATTAACTTTTTGTCTAAGACTTAAGTCAACAAAAGTATATGATTCTATGTTCTCAAACGCACCACATTGTGCACTAGAACAAGTGCTTCCATACTTAACTAGTCTTACATCTCCACTCATTCCAGCATCTGTTACAAAACCAGCAACTAAAGCTAATTGTGAATCAGGAAGGTAAGGAACGTCGTCGCCTGCGGCAACTGTTCCAAAGTAATCTGAATCAAAACTTGATTGGAATTCAGACGAAGTTGTTGCCCATGTGAAGGCTAAAGGATATGAAATATTATCACCTTCAACAACTGTAGAAGCTACAACCTCAAGACCTGATACATCGACCTCTCCGCCACTAAAAGTTTCACCAGCTTCACAGTCTCCGCCACTAGAATTTTTACATTCTCCGACTAGATTTGCATAATCACTAGCAAAATACATTACTTCTAAAGCTGTAACATCTTTGTTATATCTAAAGCCCAGCTCCATATTGTCAGCTTGCTCTGCATCTCCACCAAATACTGGTGACATACCTTGATGGAAACCTGCAACTAATTTTAGGTTTTCATTCATGTCATATGTAGCACCAAGTCCAGTAGTTGAATAGTCGCCAGAAGAATTTTTAGGATAGCTTGAATTTGGCATTGTTCTTGTTGGAACTCCATCGTCCCATCTCATTTCAACTTTATCAAATTCTTCAGATCTATGTCCAACAGTGACTGCTAATGCACCCATAGTGATGGTATCTTGAACAAACCATGAAGTTGCTGTTGTTGTTCTCAGTCTATTATTACTTCCTGTAAAACCAGTTGAACAAGAAACTAAAGCGGAAAGACTTCCATCTGCTGCTTGATCAGTACACTCATAGCTTTGAAGTCTACTTTCAGAATCTTCCATATCTCTATAACCAAAAGTTACAGCATGATTACCAATTTCTTTTGAAAGATTAAGTTGTATACCTTCGTTTGTATAAAATCTATTGTTATGCTTTAACTTAACAGTCACAGCTAATTCGCCATCAAGAATAGCTTGTGCATTTGCATCCCCACCATTTGCAGCTGCAATAACTTCATCAATACCATCTTCTACACCATGCGCTTTAGTATTGTTAGCTTTATCAACTTTGAACCAGTCTCTGTGGTAGTCATTGCTCCACATAGTGGCTGTTAGAGTAAATGCTTCAAAATCACCAACATAAGCAAAAGAAGTTTGCTCGCCGTCGTTATTCATAACATCATAAGCACTCATTCCGTATCTTTTTCTTGGGTTGTCATCAAAACTTGCTTGGGTTAAACCAACGTAGGTTTGATTAGACATTTCATCTATATCAAGCATTTTAAAAGTAAGTTGATGAACGCCTGAGGTATATCTTAATTTCGCAAGAAAGTCAGATTTATCAAAACCAGTATCACCACCAACATTCATAATAGAATCAAATCCATCAACTGAATTCTCATGAATTTCTACTAAGCCTGAAAGGGCTCCATTATTAACTCCATAAGTAGCATGAGTTCTTGATAGTCCGTCGCTTCCTAGCTCTTGAGTAACAAAACCACCATTAACTTCAGGAATAGGAGTACTAATCATGTTAATGGCTCCACCAATTGTAGATGGTCCTTGAGTAATTGCTGCTGGTCCTTTTAGAACCTCAACAGCGTGAATTCTTCCAGTAGTTGGGAAGTAATATGCTGATGCAGATGTATATGGAGCTGGAGCAATAAGCACTCCGTCTTCCATTAGGGTAACTTTACCAGATCTATCAGGAGCAGTACCTCTAATGGATATATTTGGTCTAAGACCGTATCCATCTTCAGTTCTTACGTATACTCCAGGTACAGCTGATAAGATTTTATGTATATCAGTGTCAACCATTTTAGCTAGATCTTCATTAGATAGAACTGTTGCAGAACCTGCGACATCTTCCTGAGACCCTACTATAGTAACGGTTTCAACTGTATTCATTTCCATTTCAGCATAAGCGCTTAAGCTAAATAATGCTAAGAAAGCAAATGAATTTAAGACTTTAATATTAATACTCATAAATAACACTCCATGTATGTTCGGTTAGATTTGTGAATGATAATGATTATCATTTAGATTTACAAGTATTTATATGTATTTATTTACAGGATATAAATATATCGAATATATAAAGAATATATGTCTAGAGTGTTTAAGCTTTGGAGTTGCCTCTGATCGCAAAGTATAAACCTAAGGTAAATAAGAATATTTGCTCAGATTTAAAGAGTCTAGGAGTTATGAACCATTCTGGATGCCCTAAATAAAAAGCACCAATCATAATTACAACAACTGCCCCGCCGGAAAGCCTTGTAATTAAATTACCTAGATTATTCGCAAAGAAACCACCTACAATAATTCCTATACCAGCTGACATCTCACCAATTGATACAGCAGAAGCTACAACATCAGGTGCAGGCATTCCTCCACTTTCAAACCACTTAACAAGATTTTGTGGAGGTAAAGGTAATTTGCCATAACCATGAAGAAAGAAACTAATTCCTAGAGAAAGTCTCAATAACCAAGGCGTTATTCCAAGAAAAGGTTTTGCTATTGCGTCTAAAGATTTATTTAAGCTATTCATATGTTTAGTTTATTTAAAAATACCAAATGAGGCAATTTCTTTTATTGAATAAAAGGATCGCTATCATCTATTAAAGTAAAGCCTTCAATATCAGTAAATCTAGTTAATTCATCATTTCCTATATTAATAAGGGCATACATTGATCCTGTTTCAGTTATTCGTTCTTCTAAAATACAACCCATGCTATAAAGTTTAGATCTAATATTGCCTAAACTTGCATCCAAAGAGATCCATCCTCTATAGATGCCCTCAAATAATGTATTACTTATAGATTCTCTTAATTCCTCTAATCCTTTGTTCTTTTCAGCAGAAATCCATATTTGTCTTCCCTCAATATCAGATCTAGATTCAAAATCTTTGTAACCCTTTAGATCGCTTTTATTATTTATTCTAATTTGTGGAATTTTAGCAATGCCTAGCTCTTCTAATAAAATATCTACTTGAGAAACCTTAAATCTATAATCAGGATCTGAAATATCAACTACATGAAGTAATAAGTCTGCAGATTTAAGCTCGTCTAAGGTTCCTTTAAAAGACTCAATAAGTTGGGTTGGAAGATCTGAAATGAATCCTACTGTATCTGAAAATAATATAGAGCTGAGCTCTGGATCAATATTTTTTCTTGTTACAGAATCCAGTGTTGCAAATAGCTTATCTGCAGCATATTGCTCATTATCTGTAAGTCTGTTAAATAATGTTGTTTTACCTGCATTGGTGTAGCCAACCAAAGCAACCAGCTTATTGCGACTCTTCATTCTTGAGTACTGATTAATCTTCTTTTGTTTATGACTTTTATCTAATCTAGCTTTAATAGTTTTGATTCTATTATTTATTAATCTTTTATCAGTTTCTAGCTGAGTTTCTCCTGGCCCGCGAAGTCCAATGCCGCCCTTTTGTCTTTCTAAATGAGTCCAAGCCCTAATCAATCTAGTTGATAGATGAGTTAGCTGAGCTAATTCAACTTGTAGTTTACCTATATGAGTTGATGCTCTTGATGCAAAAATATCTAAAATAAGTCCAGTCCTATCAACTACTCTGACATTAAATGCATTCTCAAGATTTCTTTCTTGTGAAGGAGAAAGTGTATGGTTAAAAATTACTATTTCGGCGCAAGTTTCCTCAACAGATCTTTTAATTTCTTCTATTTTGCCTTTTTTTAAGAAATGACTAGCTAATGGCGCATCTTGCTTTCCTGAGATTTCATCTAATATCTCAACACCGGAGGATCTCGATAAGTCTTTGAATTCGGCGAATGCATTAATGGCTGACTGATCCTTCTGTAAAGAAGTGACTTCCATTTGCACGATAATTGCTTTTTGTGGAGTGGATACTGGAACTTCAATCATATATTGATTCCATTGTAGAACCTTTATTGAATTTTTTGCTATTATATTTAGGTAGGCATTAATTATTAATGCTTAGGGAGTTATTAATTAATAAAGCAGAACGTTTAGCAAACTCAGAACAAGCTAGCAAAAAGCGAAGATCAATTAAAAAAATTGTTTCAGAACAGAAACAGAATCTATATAGAAAAGTAAGAAAAGCAAAAAAGAAAAGAATCTAATCTTAAGGTTTTTTGTTACTTACTTTTAGCTGGCTTTAAATGATCCAAGGCAAGATTGCCTTTCTGGATTCAGGATACTCTTTAAACTCTTTTTTATACCATTTGTGATTAGCAATAGCCCTTGGAAACAGGTTGGCAAAAGTCCATAAGAAAAATATAAATCCTGATAGGCTGAAGGTAAGAATGGCCCAACCCATCCACTCTAATAACTCACCAAAATAATTAGGCGATGAAAGTCGCTTAAATAAAAAGCTATTTGCAATATGGTAACCAGGGCCTTTTTCTTTTCTTAGATTAATCAAAATATAATCTGAGCGTATATTTATATAAAGCCCAGAAATAAAAATACATATTCCAATAATAAATGCTGGGGAACTTAACCAATCCAAAGAATAGCTAGCAAAGTAAAAAATCCAATAACCTTGAATTGAAACATTAATAATATTAAAAAAGAAAGCTGATAAAGCAATGGTGAGAGGCATCTCTTTACCTGACATATTTACTCTATAAGGCCAAATAAAGGTTCTATGCACGTAATGAGTGAGCCAAAGAGCTAAAAAGATACCTTGAACTAGATTTAATGATTCCCAGGTGCCTGCAGCCAATATAAGCATTAAAACTACACATGGTGATTCCATAAAGACCCACCCAAATCTTGCTGATACATTGGGTCCCCAGCCTTCTTTAAGATGTCTGCCATATGGAGCTACTACATAAAAAAGAGAAAAGAATATAACTACAGCGATGGCAATCCAGGTTATTGAAAAAATATTAAATGAACTCATTAAGTCTATATTCCTCCAGTAAGAGAAGATGAGTAAATAACAATAAACCCAATTATAGCTAAGGTTGGTATTGATATAAGATCAAGAATGTTATCTTGTGATGTCATAGCTTTAATTTCTTCAAGCGAAGAGTAAAACTCTTTTGGATTAAATAATAAAGTGTAGGCTCCATATGCATGGCCCAGCATTACAATTCCTATAATCCAATTAAGTGGCGAGCTATTTAATAATACAAAACCATTAATAAAAACGAAGAAAAGCTCAGATTGAAGATATGTATTTTTATTCTTAGGTAACGCAATCCAATTTGAAAAACTGTAATTAAAAGTTAAGAGGAGGAGTTGCAGAATAGCTAGAGAGAAATAGATATAGCCTAAAATTATAGTCACGTGCAAAATTTTACATCTTTGTCGGTATATTATCTAATGGTTAGGTAAATAGATTGGAGACAATATATGAAAGTTTTATGTTTAGGTGGTAGCGGCGGTATGGGAAGATTTGCTACTAAAGCTATTGTTGATTTTAAAGAATTAGAAGCTATTACAGTTGCAGATCTAAATAAAGATGCTGCAGAAGAATTTGCAAACTCTTTTGATGCAAAGGTTCAAGGAATTGGTCTTGATGTAACAGATAATAAAAAATTAGCAGAGGCTCTTAAAGAGCATGATGTGGTTCTTAACACTACAGGTCCATTTTTTATGTTTGGAGTCCCTATTTTAAAAGCTGCTATTGAAAATAATTGCCATTACCTAGACATATGTGATGACTGGGAACCAACCGAAGAAATGCTTCAACTTGATTCACAAGCAAAAGATGCAGAAATTACTGCAATTATTGGCTTAGGTGCAAGCCCTGGAATTACTAATTTGATGGGTTTAGTTGCTATGGAAGAATTAGATTCAGTAGATACTGTTATAACGGGATGGGATTTAAGTAGCGTAAATCCTGCAGAAGAATCATCTCAAATAGGTACTAATGCTGCGATGTTACATGGCATTCAACAAATGACTGGTGCGGTAAAAATTTTTGAGGATGGACAGCTTAGTATGGTTCAATCGCTTAAGAAGCTTAAAATTAAATACCCAGGTAAAGGTATTTATCCAGCAAATATTTTTGGTCATCCAGAGGCAATATCATTTCCTCATCATTTTCCAGAAATAAAAAACGCAATGAATGTTGCTCATGGGAGTAAAGCTTTAGATATTTACATTATAAAATTTTTTTTATGGCTTACAGAAAAAAATATTATTTCACATGATAAAGCTGCAAATTTTTTTCATTGGTTAGAAACTAAATCAAGTAGACCTAGTTTTAGAGATGAGAGAACAGGCTTGCCAGCGATTTATGGTCTTGCTTATGGAATGAAAAATGGGAACATTGCTTCAGTTGGAGTAACTTTTGGTAAAAATGACTTAGCAAAAGAAACTAGCATGGGAGAAGCAACAGGCCATCCTTTAGCACTAGGATTAAAACTTTTTCTTCAAGGAAAAATTTATAAATCTGGGGTCTTTGCTCCTGAAGGCGGAGCAATAAATGCTGAAGACTTTTTTAGTGCATATAAAGAACTAGGAGAGCTAAATGAGGGTTTAGATATATCTAGATCCTGGGAGGCATAGTTTTGGATAAAAAGAAAATAAATATCTCACTAATAGGTATGCCTGGAGCAGGTAAAACAACCATAGCTAAATTACTTGCTGCCCAGCTAAGCCTTGAATTTATTGACAGCGATCATTTAATAGAAAAAATAAATAATCAATCTATCCAAGATATCTTAGATTCTGAGGGACACGCAGAACTTCGATTAAAAGAAGAAGAAGTTATCTTGAGCTGTTCTCTTAATAATACAATTTTAGCAACTGGAGGTAGTGCGGTTTATAGCGACAAAGCTATGAGTTATTTAAATAATCATTCTATGGTTATTTATCTAGATATACCTATAAGTTCAGTCATGCAAAGAGTTGGCGATTACTCAAATAGAGGTTTTGCAGAACCCAGTGGAAAGTCTCCAGAGGATGTTTTTAATCAGAGGACGGTCCTATATAAAAAATGGTGTCATCTAACAATAGATGGAACCTTTGATGTAGATACTGTTGCTGAAAATATTATTAAAGCTGTTTTAGATAATTAAATAATAGCCTGTATCAGCAAATATGATGATGGGATCACAATAATCCACAAAATTAATACTAATTGAAGCGGTTTTACTGAAATATTACTGAGAACCTTTTTATCAATTTGTGATCCTATACAAAATAAACCAAGCAATAAGAAGGATTGGCTAATGAGTTTTATAAAATTCAAAGTTTCAGAGTTAAGGTCAATAAATGAACCAATTGCGATTGCTATAATAAAAAATAGAACAAAAAAAGGCAGTTGAAACTTGGTTGATGACTTATCTTGATATTTATAAGATAAAAGTAAAATAAGTGGAATAAGCCATAATGTTCTTCCTAGTTTTAAAGTGGCTGCGGTCTCAACTGCTTCTTCGCCATAAACCATGGCAGCTCCAATCACAGAGCTTGTGTCATGAATAGCCATAGCTGCCCATGCTCCAAACTGATCTTGAGAGAGACCTAAATATAGGCCAATAATAGGAAAAATAATTATAGCTAAGGCATTTAATAAAAATATTAGTGTAATAGCTGTTAATAAATCTTTTGGTCTAGCTTTTATAATTGGAGCAATTGCTACCATAGCAGTTCCTCCACAAATAGCAGCTCCTGAAGCAATAAGTAGAGTCAATTTCTTATCAAGACCTATAAGCTTACCGATATAAATTCCAAGAAAAAAAGTAATTATTACTAGTAAGGATATAGAGGGCAAGTAAGAACTAGTTACTGAAAAAGCTTTGGTTAGAGATATTGATAATCCTAAGATAACTATGCCTGTTTGCAATAATCTTGGTCCTGCTGACTTGGTAATAAAATTATCCGGAAGATTTAATATTAAAGAGTAAATAATTCCAGTAAAAATTGATGCAACTGCGGAGCCTAACCAAATAGCAAAGACTGCCAATAGTATGCCTATAGATAATTTCATTTTTTAATTCTACCCTAAAAAAAAGCCCCGCAAGAGCGAGGCTTTTTAAATATTTACTTAATATTAAAAGTCATAAGAAAGTCTTATGCCATAAGTAGCTTGAGGTCTTGCCCAAATACTTTTACTCATACCAAGTGGCGCAGTAGCATCACCAACATTCATAACATTAAGTTCATCAGTAATATTCTGACCATAAATATCTACACGCCAGTTAGCATCTTCATCATTTGGCGTTATAGCTATTAAAGCATTAAGCTCAGTCCATGGATCAACCTTGTCCCATGCAAGATTAAATAATGAAGTAGATCTTTCACCTTGATGATATGCATCTAATCTGAAATCAACATTATATGCAGATGTGCTTAAAGTATATTGCACTCCAATATTAGCCATTAATTCTGGATGTGTAAGACTGTTACCACCAATATCTGATAATCTTCCATCCATAACAACATCAGATGCGCTACAACCTAATGAAGCACAAACGATACTAGCCATAATTTCATAATACTGTCTTACAGCAAGTGATGGTAAATGGCCTGCTGCTACTCCTGTCTGAAGGAAACTTACTGGTGTAGGAACCCCAGATTGTCTATCTCCGTGGAATTCAGCAGGAATAAGAACACCATTTTGAAGACCAAAAGGTGCCCATCCGCCGGCTAACCATGTTTGCCAGATTGCAGTTGCAACATCTTTTCTTACAACAAAGACTTCAGCATCAGCTGCGCCTTTCATCATATGCCAATCACCACAACCGGATGTTAAACAAAGATCAGCATTCACAGGATTTAGAATCATGGTTCCATCTGCAATTTCTGATGTTTCATAACTCATGTTCGCATTAATCATCCATTCAGGAGCCATAGGCGGAATCCATAAGAATTCAGCTTCTACTCCACTCATAACCACATCAATACCCTCATTAACTCTCGTTTTATTTTTGATTTTAGTAACCTGGTAATCTGATGCATCGTACATATAAGCAGAGGCATTTAATCTCATTCCTTGTGCAGGAATTTCTTTTTTAATACCAACTTCAAAAGCTATTAAATCAGTAGATGGAAAAACTTGAGGTGTATCAGGATATAATTCTGGATCAAGAGCACCATTAAAACCACCACCTTTAAATCCTTGAGAAATACTTGCATAGACCATAGTGTTGTCATCAAGTTTATGATCAACTACAAATCTACCTGTAGTATTTTCAAAACTTACTTCTGGATCTCCAACAGCGCCAGCTCCATACCAAGAATCACCAAATTCAGGAATAACATTGCCGGGTATTACCGACGTTGGTAATGCTGTAAAGCCACCACCTGCGCTACCCATTCCAACTACACTTAAGAAAGGAGAACGTCCATACTGCTCTTTATAATCCTGAGTATGTCTCAAACCTAAAGTGTAACTAGTTTGTTCAGAAGCCTGATAATAAACTTCTCCAAATATTGCTGTACTTCTTGTAGCTGAAATACTGCTTGATCTATATAAAGGAGCATATAACTGCACAGCACCTTGAGGAAGTCCACCAGTTAGAACAGGAGGAGGAGCTAATGCTAAAGCATCTAGCCCGTTAGCTGCAATGTCATAAACACTTAAATTACTACCTGATGTATGAATAGCTCCGAGAAGGTAATTCATATCTCCATCTAAGTTAGATTGAATTCGAGCTTCAAATACTTCACGCTCTATTTTTGGATTGTATTGTCTATCAAATCCATCTGGATAATTCATGGTATCTGTAATACAACCACCATAAACTCCAAAAGTTCCATCTTCAAGTTTACAATCAGGTCCATAACCACTCATTGGGACAAAGCCACCTGGGAAGTATGGATTATCTTTAAAACGTAATTTATCCATCTCCTCTGAAACGTAAGTACCCGTTCTGTCATACATTCTATCTTTTCTCATAGCTGAGAAAGTTGCATCCCAATTGTCATTTAATTCATGGTTTACTATTAACATAGAAATATCATTATCAACAATATACTTAGGCATTCCTCTTACATTAGCTTCCCAAAAACCTTGAGGAGCTCCTGACATATCAGTGAAAGGAGTGAAATCTAGTATTCCAGTTAAAACAGCTAAGTTCTCAACATAAGTAGCCATTGGATGAGTTAGTTCATGAACTAATTCACCACCAGGGGTACAACCAACTACTAATGAAGGATCTCTTTGACAGTAAGCATTATTAACATAATGACGCATTGAATCTTCATCGTATGCTTCATGGACAAAAGTGATATCAGTTTTATCATTTACATCCCATGAAAGTGAAAATCTCCATGCATCGCTATCTCTATTATTAATGTGACTTACAGGTGCTTTGGAATAAATATTTTTAATATCTCCATCTCTTGTAACACTTGAGGTAGCTAATCTGACCGCTACTTTTTCGCCAAGAGGGAGATTGAACGTAGTTTTCATTTTTCTAAGATTAAAACTACCGTTTTCAATTTTAACACTTCCTGACATTTCGCCCATTACAGGTCGGGCAGTAATTAGATTTATAGCTCCACCTACAGAGTTTTTACCAAATAGAGTCCCTTGCGGCCCTCTAAGCACTTCAACACGCTCAAGATCAAAGAAATCTCCATCTTGCATAGTGTATGAGCCAACAGGTAAATCATTAACGTGAGTTTCCACACCACTTTCAGCGGTTGCAGATACTGCTAAGTTGGTGATACCTCTAATATTAAAGGAACCTCCAGATGAGTCTCCACCTTGAAAGCTTAAACTAGGTGTTACCAACTGAAGATCTGAACCGCCTTCAATTTGTTGGTCTTCTAGCATTTGAGCACTTATAGCTGTTACAGCAATAGGCACATCTTGCAGACTTTCTTCAGTTCTTTGTGATGTTACTACAATTTCCTCAAGAACAGCACCTTCTGCTTCTGCTGCCATTAAAGCTGGCGCATAACTAAATACTCCAATAATTAAAAAAGAAAAACCTAATAGTTTGTTATGAAAATACGAACTCATAATATCCCCCGATAATGAATTGTTAATTGTTATTACTTATATTTATATTAAAAAAGCAATACATATAAATAACTTATATATTAAATTTAACTATAAAGTCTCGATAATGCAAATTTAAAGAAGTTTTAAATTAAAGGCTTATACATGCAAAAAGCCTCAAAAATTTAACTTAATTTTTAGTTATAAAGACCTTACCTTCAACAATGGTACCTTTAACTTTTATATTTTTAATTTGCAGAGGATTAATTGTTAATGGATTATCAGACAGCACTGTAAGGTTTGCATATTTACCAACACTAATTGATCCATATTCATCTTCTAAATTAATAGTATAAGCAGCATTTAAAGTAACGCCCATGAGGGCTTTAAGTGCTGAGATTCTTTGATTTGGTCCAGCTACCTCATCAGCATAATTGATTCTATTAACTGCGGCATGCATGAGCACTAATGGTGATGCTGGCGCCATTGGCATATCTGAGTGCAAAGATAATGGTATCTCTGCTCTAGCCACATCACCTAAGCGGACCATTTCTTGCGATCTTTCATATCCAACCCCTACTTTGCTATATAAATCCGATAACACAGTTACATAATATGGATTTGCACTCACTATAAGTCCTAGCTCCTTGATTCTATCTATTTGATCAGCAGCTGAGTAGCCAAAATGCACAATTGTTGTTCTATGATCTTCTCGAGGATTTCTTTTATTATTTTTTTCTACTGCGTCTAAGATTCTATCTAATCCTGAATCACCATTTTGGTGAATATGTATTTGATAGCCTGCATCCCAATAAAGTTTAAAAACCTCATCAAATACTTGAGCCTCCATTAACCACACGCCTTGGTGACCATCAAGATAACCATCTCTTAGAACCATATTTTGAGAATACATAGCTCCATCAGTAAAAAGCTTTATTTGTTTTGGAAGATACTGAACCTTGCCACTACCCCATGAGAGAAGCGCTTCGGTTTCATTTAAAAGCTCAGAGATTTCAAAATGCTCAAGCATATACAAAGCACTTGGGATAAATAAAGATCTAAATGGCGTAGCTTCATCGCCTAAAACATAATTTTTAACACTTTGTATATCCTTGTTGTACATAGCTCCAGGGTTAGCAATTAAAGTTACGCCCTGCTCTTTCAGATACTGCTCTGTTACTGCAAAACCTTGCATAATTCTTTGAGGTGCAGCCAGATATTGCATAATTTTAGGCATTACCATTATTAAACCCCTTTCAGAAAAATGACCTTGGTCATAATCAGCTAACTCTCTTTCTGGAGGTGTTAAAGCATTTAAGTCTTCTTTATTAATACCAAATAAATCTAACGCTTTTGAATTCATAATGAATTCATGAAAAGATCGATGAATAATCAAAATAGGTCTATCGGAGGATATTTTATCTAAATCATCTTTAGTTAATTTGCCATGAAAATAGTGATGAAACCCCCAACTTATTAAGGGAGTATTTTTATCCTCAATGTTCTTTTCTAAAACTTGTAATCTTTTCATGTAACCAGCTCTATCTCTTACCCCATTAGTCTTTTTATTTGGAAGAGACCAATCGTCAATAGCTACTATTTCTGAGCTCATAGTTATAGCGGCAAGAAGTGGATGAATGTGGTGTTCTATAAAACCAGGAATAATTACATCATCTGCAAATGAATAATCTAATTGAGCATCTGGAAATTTTTTTATTAAGAATTCCTTTTGACCGACAGCAAATATTTTAGAACCTCTTATCATTACAGCATCAGAATTAGCATTAGCGGCATCTAAGGTAATTAAAGTTTTAGGAATAATGATTCTATCTAGCTCTTCTGCAGCTAATGAGAATATTGAAAGAGTAATTAAAAAAGTTATCAGAGATTTATTCATCGACAATATGCTAACAGTTATTTTAAAAATTGAGTAATTGAAGATATGTATTAAAGGATTTAATATTGATGCATGACCAATATAAATAAGCTTATTCAAGACCTAACTCTAAGAGAAAAGATCTCTCTTATGAGCGGTTTCAATTCATGGTATACAAATAAAATTGATAGGCTTGGCATTCCCAGCATCAAAATGTCAGATGGCCCTAATGGGGTAAGAGGAGACTCAAACTCAGGTAAATCATCAGCTTGTTTTCCTTGTGCTATATCTATCGGATCTACATGGGATATGGATCTTATCAATCAATTAGGCATTGCATTAGGTGAAGAAGCAAAAGTAAAAGACGTAGATGTTCTTCTAGGTCCTACTATTAATATTCATAGGCACCCACTTGGTGGAAGACATTTTGAAAGTTTTTCAGAGGACCCTTTCTTAACAGGAAAAATTGCTACCGAGTATGTAAAAGGAGTTCAGTCTCAAGATGTTGCTGCATGTTTAAAACATTTTATTGGCAATGACACTGAATATGAGAGACATTTGGTTAGTTCAAATATTGATGAGAAAACTTTAAGAGAAATATATTTACTTCCTTTTGAAATGGGAATTAAAGAAGGTAATGCACAAGTTGTAATGAGTGCCTATAACAAGCTTAATAATATCTATTGTAGTTCTCATAAAGAACTTTTAATTGATATTTTAAAAGATGAATGGGGTTTCGATGGTTATGTGGTTAGTGACTGGGGCGCTGCATTAGAAACTGAAGAGAATGCTAAAGGTGGGCTAGATCTAGAAATGCCTGGTCCTGGAAATGTATGGGGTGATCAATTATTCGCAGCTGTTAGTGAAGGTAAGGTTGAGGAAGAATTAATTGATGACAAAGTAAGAAGAATCTTAAATATTGCTAATTTTTCAAAAAGATTTGAAAATCCTACCAATAAACCAGAACAAAGTAATAATTCAGAAGAGCATAGAAAGCTTCTTAAAAAAGCAGCAGCAAGTGGAATGGTGCTTCTTAAGAATAATGATTTATTGCCTCTTAAATCTAATGTTAAAAATCTTGCAATCATTGGGCCAAATGCTAAGGAGGCTCAAATTATTGGAGGTGGAAGTGCAAGCCTTAAACCTCATTATCAAGCTCATCCATTAGAGGCATTTCAAAATAAGTTAGGAGATCATACGAATATCTCTTATGCAAAAGGTTGTCATACTCATAAATTTCTTCCAAGAGTAAATGAAGGATTTATGGATGATAAAGAAGGGTTCTTAGTTGAATATTTTGAAGGTTCTAACTTTGATGAAAACTTGCTTGTGAAAGAACATTTAATAGGTAATAAATTCTGGGTCTTTGAGGGCTTTGCTAAGGATGTTATTGCCAAATTTGAGCGACCTGATATCTCTGTTAGATTCTCATGCGCCTATACACCTGATATTTCAGGTCAACATGAGTTTGAAATATTTGGTATTGGAAAGGCTAGACTTTTTATTGATGGTGAAGAGCTAATTGATAATTGGACAGAAACCTCTCCTGGTGAAGCATTCTTTTCTTTTAGTTCAGATTCAAAAAGAGCTTTGGTTAACTTGATTGAAGGTACAACCTATCAGTTAGAGATTAGGTATAAATTTGAGGGTAATTTCCCAGCAATTTATATTGGATGCCAAGCACCAGATAAAGTAAATTTGTTTGATGAAGCTTTAGAAGTTGCAAGCGCAGCTGATCAAGTAATTTTAATTGTTGGTACAAATTCAGATTGGGAAACAGAAGGCAATGACAGGAGTGACTTCAATTTACCGGTTAATCAAAATCACCTCATTGAAGAGGTCTTAAGGGTTAACCCTAATACCTTAGTTGTCCTTAATACAGGTTCGCCAGTAAAAATGCCATGGGCGGATAAAGCTGAAGCTATTATGCAGACCTGGTTTGCAGGACAAGAATTTGGCAATGCTTTGGTTGATATTATAACTGGAGAGATTAATCCTTCAGGCAGATTACCAACCTCTTTCCCTAAAAATATTGAAGATACTCCAGCATTTAATTCCTACCCTGGTAAAGATCTTCAGATGAATTATGACGAAAAACTTTTAGTAGGTTATAGATGGTATGACAAGAAGAATATCAAGACGCTCTTTCCGTTTGGGCATGGTCTTTCGTATACTAATTTTGAATACTCTGATTTAGAAGTTGATGTTCGCGCAACGAATATGGCGTCATGTAAATTCTCAGTTCGAAATACTGGGCAAGTTGCTGGAATAGAAACTGCACAGTGTTATGTTAGTTTTAAGACTATTGATGATTCTGAGCCTGAAAAGACACTTCAAGGCTTCAGTAAAATAGCACTTAATCCAAATGATGAATCTAGTATTGAAATTAATTTGAATTCAAGAAATTTTTCTTCATGGAACGTGGCTAAAAGAAGCTGGGAAGTAAGAGCAGGATCTTATGAAATATTAATTGGCTCCTCAGCAGAGAATATTCTTCTTCAAACAACTATTAATCTATAGATAAATCTTTCATCTCTTGATCACTCAAATTAATTTGAGTTGCCTCAATTGAGCTATTAGTCTCAAAAATAGTTCTAGGCCCAATGAGGGGAAATATTAAAGATGATTTTTGAACTACATAAGCTAAAGCAACCTGAATAGGTTGAAGATTTTTTTGCTCAGCTATTTCAAAACATTTAGCTCTTCTTTTTAGATTTTTTTCATTATGCCAAACTCTTATTTCTTCTTCTAAAGAAGGATTTGAAAAATGTTCGTTAGATGTAATCTCTTTTTTCTTAATAAAAAAACCTCTAGCTTGGCTTGACCAAGGAAATAACATGATCTTATTTTCTATTAAATAAGTAACATATTCGCTATTGACCCCTACGCATCCAGGCCAAACAGGATCAACCATTTCAGCTAAACTAAAATTATTGCTTAATGCTGTAAAAGGTTCTTTGTTGTGTGATTGAGCATAATCTCTAGCCTCAGAAAAGCGACCTAGCTCCCAATTAGAAGCTCCAATGAGATTTATTAATCCTTCACTTTTTACTTCATCTAAAGCATCCATAAATTCAGAAACAGGTATGTCTGGATTGTCTCTATGCAGACAAAAAATATCTAAAGTTTGAATATTTAAACGTTCTAATGATTCTATAATTTGCGGCCTGATAAATTGTGGCTCACATTGAGGCGTATGTGCGCCCTTGCCTATAACAATAATATCTTTTTCAAGGTTTCTTGAATTGATCCAATCGCCTAAATACTTATCGCCCTTCCCATTATTATAAATATAAGCCGTATCAAATATTCTGCCGCCTGCTCCATAAAAATGATCAAACATAGTAAAAGCGTGCAAGCTTGAAGTTTGATTATCACAACCTAAAGCTAATCTTGATGCAGTTTTTTCAATACCTGTAATATTAGTATTTTTAAATTGAGGCTTCTGCATTAAGTAAAATTTAGAAGTTGGTATCGGTGAGTTATCTAAAGTTTCATATGGGCACTTGATTTGTAGTTCCTGCCTCCACTTATCTAGCCAAAGCATATTACTTTGTGTATCCGCATGAGAGACAAGTTTAGATTCAAGTTTCTTTTCTTGAATGCAATTAGATGCATGATCAATTTCTCTAGTGAATAAACCAACCTCATCAACATATGGAACTTCTTTAACTAGAATTCCTGAATCAAAGATTTTGATAGATGAATTTCCATCTTGAAATTGCCCACAATGCCATGGCTGTTCAACAACTAATTCTATATCTCCATTTTTAATTTTAAGATCATTTGAATACTCCTCATCTATCGCACAACTAATTTTTGCTTCAATTTTATCTGAGAAAACTAAATGCGCTTCTGATTGAAGATCAACACCAGTTTCATCTAGTCTGCCGGTTGCATGAATACTTTCAGGATCAGCAAATGGCATACCTTGAAGGCTACCTGCTATTAATTTAGCCATTGATAATGGGTAGCATCCAACATCTAAAATTGCACCTCCACCTAATAATGGATTTCTTAAACGATGCTCTTTGGGAAGTTCAGCCGAGAACCCAAAAGAACTTTCAATAAAAATCTTTTCTTTAGTATTTTTAAAAATATCTAAATGCTCAAGTATATTAAAAGTTTGAGGATGAGTTCTATACATATAAGCCTCCATCAAAAATAATTCTGCTTCTTTTGCTAGATTGAGTAGGGTCATACTTTCTAAATAATTCATCGTTAAGGGTTTTTCACATAGAACATGTTTATTATTCTTTATTGCCTCTAATGAATAAAAATAATGAGAGTTATGTGGAGTCGCAATATAAACTGCATCAATATTATTTGAGGATATAAACTCATCAAGGTCTGTAAAGGCAGCAATATCAAATTTTGTAGAAAACTGATCAACCATCTCTGAATTTCTGCCAAAAACACTAGTTAATTCTGAATTCTGGCAGTATTTGATGGAATGGGCAAAAGCTTTAGCTATGTTACCTGAGCCAATAATACCCCACTTAATTTTATGCATTTAAAAGCTTCCTTTCTTCAATATCTTGAATTAACTTTTTATGAAAGGCTTTATCAATAGGATAAAAGTAGACTAAAAAAAAGCTAATAGAAACACCTGCAAGGGGTATCCAGGTCATTAATGATTTTAATCCATCTAAAGTTTCTTGGGTTTGAACTTGATTTGGCTCAAATCCAATAGTCGTCAAAGCTATTCCTAAAATAACAGCTGCAAATGCTATAGCGCCTTTTTGAGCAAAAGTCATAAAGCCATACAATGAAGATTCAGTTCTAATACCAGACTTCCACTCACCATATTCAATGGTGTCAGGAAGCATAGACCAAAATAGTATTCCTGTTGCGCCATTTCCAATCCCAATAAACCCAAGAATAAATAGTAATTCATTTAGTGTTTTTATTGGGTAGAAGTAAAAAATCAAGAATCCAATGACTAAAAATATCATTGAAATCATCCAAGCATTTTTCTTACCTATCTTTAAAGCCGTGAAAGCCCAAAAAGGTATAACTGCAAATGAAACCCCGCTACTTACTCCAAGGATTAAGCCTTGATATTCATGAAGATCTAAGTAGTATTTTGTGAAATAAATTAGATTATTGTTAAACATTAATGTGGTTGATCCTAGGATTAATATTGAACCAAAAACAATCCAAAAAGGATAATTCCTAGCAACTGATTGAGATACCTTTTTAAAGCTTGGTAATTGAGACTTATTAAATTCAAAATTTCTTTCTTTAACGAAATACACTGTAATACTTAAAATTACAACAGCAGTTAAGCCTGCGATTAAACCCAGATAAACAAATCCAAGGGCTTCTTCTCCCCCTCCAAACCATAGAACGATAGGAAAACCAAAAGCAGAAACTGTTAAAGTTCCAAAGGAAGCAGCTAGCATTCGAGCAGTTGTTAATTTAGTTCTTTCGTCACTGTCATCTGTAATTCTTGCAGTGAGAGATGAGTAAGGAACACTTACAATGGTAAAACAGGTTCTGTGAACTAAATTTACTGCTAATAAGAATAAAAATAAAAGTGTGCCTTCAAATGGTGGTACCCAAAGCAAAAGGACAAAAGATAAAGCTAATGGAATAGAGCCATAGAATATATAAGGACGATAGCTCCCCATTTTAGTTCTAGTTCGCTCAGCCATATAACCCATAAAAGGATCAGTAATAGCATCCCAAGCTATGCCTAATGCATAAATCCAGCCTGCTAATAGAGGTGAAATACCAACAACGTCTGTATAAAAATAAAGCAGGTATAACCCAACACCGCTCCAATAAAGACAAATTGCATAATCACCTATTCCATAAGCTGCTCTAATTTTGTTGCTGACGATATTAGTATTCATATTCCACTCAGTTTTTATTTTTATACATAATGTATATCAAAAACATCTACGTTGCATGCCAAAAATATGTAAGACTAGCACTATGAATTATCAAGAAGGTTATGCAGAAGAAAATGGAATAAAAATTGCCTACCGTGATTATGGCCCTGAAGGTGCTGAGCCAATTCTTTTGGTGCATGGTCTTGGAGCTCAACTTGTCCATTGGCCTGTTCATTTAATTGATTTTTTAATTGAAAATAATTATCGACCTATTACCTATGATAATAGAGATGCTGGACTCTCATCGAGATTCTCAGCTAAACCTTCTTTTGTTCTAGATTACATAAAATATTATCTACGTTTTCCTCTAAAGTCTGAATACACTTTAAAGGATATGTCCAAAGATGGTATTTCAGTTTTAAATACTTTAAATATCGATAAAGCACATATTTTAGGAACCTCAATGGGAGGTATGATTGGGCAAATTATTTGTTCTATGTTTGCCGATAGAGTTAAATCATTCACTCTTATTGCATCAACTGCATCAGTGCCTGGACCACTAAATGGCCCTACAAGAGAAGTTCAGGATGTAATGCTGCAAAGATCAAAAATGAATAATCCAACCCTAGATGATGTTTATCAAAGAGAAATTAAATGGGTTTCCTTAATTGGTATGGAAGGCAGAGATTTAGATACTGATGAATTTCGTGAAGATGTAATAGCTAATTATAATCGAGCAAAAGATAAGGCTGATGGATTTGGTTATGCTAGGCAACTTCTTGCAATTCTTGCTTCAAAAAATAGAATCAAAAGAGTGAAGGCTATTAAAGTTCCTACTCTGATCATTCATGGAGAAAGAGATCCTGTTATTGATGTAAAAAATGCTTATAGAATGGAGAAATTAATTCCAAACAGTAAATTAATAGTGATACCTAATATGAGGCACTTAATAGAAGAAGAAATATTGGATCAATTTAAGCAAGACTTGCTCATACATTTAAAGAATTAAACTAAACCAGTTCAGCAACATATTGTCCTATTGCAAGACAACTTGTAACGCCAGGGCTTTCAATTCCTTGAAGATTAATTAAACCATCTACTCCATGATCTTGTGCCCCAAGAATAGAGAAATCTTTCATTTTTTCATTTGAGTTTTGTAATTTAGGTCTTATTCCAACATAGTCAGGTTGTAATTTATCTGGATCCATATCTGGCCAATAATTATGTATAGAATTTATAAAATAATCCTTTAAGGACTCATCAAATGAAAAATCTATAACATTAACCCATGTAACATCGGGACCAAATCTTATCTGACCACCCATATCAAAACCAACATGTAACCCGGAACTAAATTCTGAAGCTAAAGGATATACAAGCGAGTGAAATGGATGGGGCCCAGAGTATTTGAAATAATGTCCTTTTGCATAATAAATAGGCGAATTATATTTTTGATCAAGTGGTTGTATTTTCTTTGAGGTGATATCTGAATGAAGTCCTGAGGAATTAACCAAGACTTTGGCATTAATACTAAAATTATTTCCATCATTACAAATAATCTCAAAATTATTTTCAGATTTTTTAGCAGAGATAAATGAGGTATTTAAGGAAACAACTCCTTGGTTATGCTGGATATCTCCCTCTAAAGCAGTAATCAATTCGGGAACATCGATAATTCCTGTCTCTGGAGAATGAACTGCTCCTTCTACCTTTAAATCAGGATATATAGACTGTATTTTATCTTTTGAGCAAAGCTTTAAACTCACTCCATTGGTTATACCTCGATCATAGATATTTTTTAACTTACCTAATTCATGCTCTTCGGTGGCAATAATATATTTCCCAATCTTTCTATGGTTAATATTCTTAAGTTCTGCATATTTATAAAGCAGAGCATTACCAGATATACAAAATTGTGTTTTTAACGATTTGTTTGGATAGTACATTCCTGCATGAATGACACCAGAGTTTCGAGATGAGACCCCTTCTCCAGCTCTTGATTCTTTTTCGATAACTACAACAGACATGCCTAGTTCGCTGCAATATTTAGCAATAGATAAGCCAACAACACCAGCTCCAATAACAGCTAGGTCAAAGATGATAGATCTCCTTTATAACAAATAAATTTTAAAGAATTTTATGTTTCCCTTTTAAGATCTCAAAGTACATAACGTGATCTCCAATAAAACTATAAAAAGGATATGTGAAAGTGGCTGGCTTATTGTGCTCAACAAAAAAATGAGCTACCCAAGCAAAACCATATCCAGACAGTAAAGAGTAAAGTAAGAACATAGAGTTCAAAAGTCATAAAAAATCTTACGTAGAAAAATATAGCTATTGATGTGCCTATAAAATGTAAAAGCTTTGTATGTTTATTATCATGCTCACTTAGATAGTAAGGATAAAAGTCCTTAAAATTATCATATCGTTCCATATTTCGTCTCCCTATTTAATAACAATAATGCCATATGACTTAGTATAAATAAAATATATTGATAGACTATGCTGCTTTGTTAAGATGAAGTAATGATAGAAAATTTTTTACAATATGGTCAGTGGGTAATACTAATATTAAGTATTTATAGCTTATATCTAGTCAGTTCGATTAAACATGAAAAACGTTTAAACGGTTATATTTTTACTGCTATTAGTAGATTTGGTGGCGCGCTTATATTTTTAGCAGTTGATCTGCCAGCTTTTGTTATCGCTAATCTGATTCAAACTTATATTGCCTGTAAAGGCTACTTTGATAATAAGAAAGAAGGTGAAAAGAAAGATTAGGTTATTTATTTCTGAAATGATGAATCAACATTCCCTTTAAAACAATTTATTATGAACGGATAGCCATCGGTTACATAGTAACCATATTGGTTCTCATAGGTCATTCCATTACACTCATCTAAATCACCAGAATTAGTCCACTCCCAATCTTCTTCATAGATGCCTGAATACTCTCCTCCTGGGTTAGTGTTAGTTTTTATAGATCTAGTACCCCAGGATTGATAAATAGATAAGCTTTCTTGGCACTCTTCTATCTTCAAATCTCTAATTAAATGAACAGGATTACCACCTCCTCCTTCACGCGCGTCATTCTGATCTACTGTTATACATAGATTAGGATCACTGTTTACCACAATATTGCCGCTTGTAAGAAATGTAAATTTTTGGAGATCACTTCCATTACAAACACTTAATGCTAAATCATTATCTGCACTATTAAACGTCATGCAAACCTCAAAACTAGGCATAAAAAATTCATATCCGCTGATTAGATTTTTATCAAATCCTTGATCAACTGATATCTCTCCTTGATATGAATAGCATGTATGCGCCTGAAGTCCACGTTGAGTATCGGCATTCTCTTTAGATCCTACAATATCGATGCAGAAATTCCTTGAGTCTTCCAATGGATCTAGTAAATAAATTTCAACTATTGACCCTCGCGTTCCTTCTTTTAAGGTATATCCTGAAAGTGCTTTGCGATAGGCTCCTGATATTGAATCTAATATATAAGAGCCATATATAGGAAATCCATCTGCAGCAAAACCAATTACAGGAGAACCATCACCTGTTGGATTTTCATCAAACATAGCATTTGGATTTCCATGGTAATGATAAGTTCCATCAGGTTGAACATGAGCATTATGTATATCAGCTCCAAACTTAGTTGAGTATTCTAAAGGAACTAAACGCCACTCTGCATTTTGAGGACACCCAGCTTCAGTGTTTCCATCTGCATCAGCTCTGGGTTCTGAAGGGTTATAACAACCACCACTTTTAACATCAGCAACAACCCCATTAAGCATAACTGCATCCCATGTTTGGCCACTTATTTCAGTATTTTGTGAAGCTTGTTGAGGTGATCTACTTATTACAAAGAGCCTGTCTTTTTCTATTGCATCAGTTCTAAAATTTGCTGAAGAATCATTAAAATCATGATTTGGAATATTATCACTAAGCAGATTACAAGATTGGTCTTCAACCTCTATGTCTACATACCCATCAAAATCAATAGCTCTAGTTAAATCTCTAACCTTAGACTCATAATTTTCTACATAGTCTGCGCAATCAGAGCTTCTGTTGGAAAAAATTTCATTACTAATATTAATTCTACTTATTACACCATTCACTTGGACAGATGTACTGCCTGAATTAGCTGAACTGCCAGAGCAAGAAAGATTGTATAAATTAGAACCTGAATTATTAATGGTAACTTCCTGATTGCCTGAAGTTGTTTTTGTCCCACTCCAATTACCTGAGGCGGTGCAACTTTGAGCATTAGATGATGACCAAGTTAGAGTAATAGCTGTTCCAACTTCTACTTCTGTATTACTTGCTGAAAGACTAACAGATATAGTTTGGATTGGATCTGGCGCTGGAGCTGAACCTCCTCCGCCACCACATGCTGTTATTGTAAAAAGACATACAATTAATGCAAAATTTTTCATACTTATTAAGAATAATCTAGTGGTAATTATTTAAGAACGAACTCTTTCATTATTTGGATCATATAATGACCCCTTACCAACTATTTGAACGGTCATTGGATATACACCATCACCGTTTTCGTTAAAGTACTCAAGTATAAGTGCTTTTCCAGGTACAGCAATATTTTTAGGTAAGTAACCCATAACTACATGTTTTTTGATTGATGGGCAGTAAGACATGCTGGTGGTATAGGATCTTCGACCTTTACTATCTACCGGCACTTCACCTGTAGCAGGATCAATGATTGGAGATATACCTACTGGATAACGTGAACCATTACCCATTATATTTAAGTTATCTAATGTCATAGTGCATAAAATTGCACTAAGTTCCTCTTCTCTATGAGCAAGGTGAGCTGCTTTACCATGAAAGTCTGCTGCTTTAACTAAGCGCCTTTCAATAGCCGATTCACAAGCATTATAGTTAGTCTCTAAATCTGCACCTTGAAGTCTAAAACTTTTTTCAAGGCGTCGACTGTTGGCATAAGTCTCAATACCAACTGGGACAACTCCAACTTCTAACAAAGAATCATATAGAGCCAAACCATCTTCACTATCATTATTTAAATAAAGTTCCCAACCACTTTCTCCAACATAAGAAATACGTGCGGCCCAGACATCAACTTTCTTTCCACCAGATAAATTAAGGGTAAGATATTTTGCTGTTACAAAAGGAAAATTATCAATGCTAATTTCACTAGGATCTACAAAGTGGCCTAAAGCATTTTTAGCCTCAGGACCCCATAATCCTAAAGTTGCTATATCGTGAGTTCTAATATTAATATCTGCATCTAAACCTGTATCATCCCGATAATTACGCAAGGTTACCCAATCTCTATTTCCATCTGCGCCACCGGTAACTATTCGATAACTATCTGAACCTAAGCGTGAAATAGTAAGATCTGCATGAACACCCCCATCATCGTCTAAGAAATTGGTATATATCATTCGGCCTTCTTTTGTATCGCCACCAACTTTAGCTACAGAAAGATATTCCAACATACGTTCAGCATCTTTACCTTTAATATCCATAATCGCAAAATGCGATAGATTAATCATCCCGGTTGAATCACTCATGGCTAAGTGTTCTGCGTTAGCTACATCATAGGGAACATGACGTTGATCCCATTCATTTTCTCGAACTGGAACCTCTTGTAAATAATTTTCTAATTTTTCTCGATTACTTTCATAAGCTAAAGCACGCTCCCATCCAGCTACTTCATTATCAAAATAACCTCCAAGCTCTTTTTCTCTTGCATAAAAAGGACTTACAAATATCTCTCTACTACTTATATAGGGCTCTCTAGGATGAACGGCAGGAGTGTAAATAGTTTGTGCATTTTCAAAAGATCGTGTCTTAACAAAGCTTTTTTCTTTTTGGGCTGGATAAAATCTATCTATGTGAAAAGCGCTCATATCTACTTGAGTTTTGCCATTAATCATAGATTCAGCACATAATCTTGCGCACCCAGGACCATCTTTTACCCAGACTGCTTCACATAACCAAAAACCTCTAACTTCGGGACTTTCACCAATTAAAGAGGCAGCATCTGGAGTTACAGAAAGAAGACCATTAAATGAACTTCTCTCATCCCAACCTAATTCAGCAAGTATAGGTGTAGTTTCAAAAGCTTTTTCTAAAGGTTCAGCAATTTCCTCAAGACTTAGATATCTCATTGAGTCAGATGTCATGGTTTTATCAGGATTACCAATATCTTCCGGATCAACTAATCGAGGCTCTTTGTCCTCGTAGTATCCCCATTCAAGCATACCTCCATGAAGTCTGCCTGTATCTCTAACATAAGCTGAGTTACCTTGATCACGAAGAAGTGGATAGACAAGTAGTTCCTTTGTTCCTTGTATTTCAGGTAATGGTCCAAAAAATAACAAAGGATGCTCCACTGGCATGAGTGGAACGGGAACGCCAGCCATATTACCCATTAAAGGTCCCCATATTCCAGAAGCGATAACTACTTTGTCAGTTTTGATTGTTCCTTTATCTGTTTTTACTCCAGTAATACGACCATTTTCAATCTCAAAACCTACAGCAGGTGTATCAGTAAATGTTTTTAAAGAACCTTTTTCTTTGGCATGTTCTACAGCAAAATTTACAACATCCTGAGAACGAGGAGTAACAAGGCCAGCATCTGGATCCCACATTGCACCACGAATTGATTCTTCTTCTAGTAAGAGGAAATTTTTCTTTAGCCTCAGCTGCAGAAATTAATCTAACATTCGTTCCAAAAGATTTGCCTGACTCAACTTTCCGTTTAAGCTCTTCCCAACGAGCATCATCATCTTTTCGACATATTTCAAGGCCGCCTTTTTTTAAAAAGAAGCCATTATCTTCATAGAACTTTCTACTAAAGTCAGTTGCCCAGCAACCTAACTTGTCATGCGTTGTATTGTAGACAAAGTCTGAAGCATGAGCAGTCGATGCAATATCTGATGGGATAATAGTAGATTTTTCTAACCCAACAATATTCTTTTGGCCAAGCTCTGTAAGCCAATAGGCAAGCATCGAACCAACGATGCCACCTACACCGACAATAACTACTTCGGCGTCTGCAGGAAATTTCGAAGTTACTTCGTCTGTCATATTATTGTCTTTTCAGGCTCTATTTACTCAGCGTAATCGAGTCCCTCTTCCTTTTTAACTTCACGAATATTTGGAGTAACTGACTTTCTAAATGGTAAGTCAACTACTTCTCCATCAACTGCAACTCCAGAT